>JAESSM010000231.1 GCA_016764115.1 Bacteroidia bacterium
ACAAAACCGAATGCCTAAGAGTGAGTTGCCAGCCGAGATGGAGGATGCTACACCAACTAATATTGAAGCTAAAGTGCAATTTCTCTATAAGAGTATTTCTGAACTACCTGAAGTAGATCGAATTATAATATCTCTTGAACTTGAAGATTTGAGGCAAGCTGAAATAGCAAATATTGTGGGCCTCTCAGAATCAAATATTCGAGTAAGAATTCACCGAATAAAAGACAAATTATCACAAAAATTTGAAAATTATGAACAATAAAGACGATTTCAAAGAATTGTGGAGTAAGCAAGAATCATCATTGATTCCTGATACAAAGGATATTATTGATAAAGCAAGTCAATTTAAAAAGAAGAAACTATTTGAGTTATATGTAATGAATATCTTATTGGCTCTTACTTCAATCTTTATCATTTGGATATGGTATTATTATCAACCGGAAATGATAACTACCAAAATTGGTATCGTGTTAACCATTGTGGCTATGTTTTCTTATCTTGTTGTGTATAATAAAATCTTCCCACTGTTGAAGCAAGTTGATTCGCAGATAAATAGCAGTCAATATTTGAATCAACTTTTAAAGCTTAAAGAAAAACAATTGTTTTTACAGAAAACCATGCTATCTCTTTATTTCGCATTACTTTCAACAGGCCTTGGCCTTTACATGATTGAATACGCTACTAGAATGACTTTCATATGGGCTTGTTTCACATACGGAATTACATTTACCTGGATAGCTTTTAACTGGTTTTATCTCAGACCCAGATCCATGAAGAAACAGCAAAGAAAAATAAATGAATTAATAAATAAATTTGAAAATCTCCATAAGCAATTTCAGTCAAATGAATAAAGGTGCAATAGCACATAACATAAAAAGACAAACGATCATGAAATTAAATACAATTGAAAAATATTTACTGCTTGCTCAACATCCTACTAAAGGAAGATCCATATATGGGCAGTATGTTAATTATGGAACTATAGGTGCAATACTGCTAGAAGTGTCCTTGAATGATGGAGTGAGTATTGAGAATAAGTTGCTGATATTAAAAGAAAATATCGAATTTGAAAACCCAGTGTTATTAGATATAGCTAATTTGATAAGGTCTTCAGAAAAGCCAAGAAAAATAAAACATTGGATAAACAAACTTGTAAGAAAACCACGAAAGTACAAATGGCCGTTTTTGAACGAATTGGAGAATAAAAAAGTTATTAGGATAGAAAATAAAAAGTTTTTAGGATTATTCCCATACAGGAAATGTTACCTAATAGAAAATGCAATTCGCGAATCCTTGATTCAAGATATAAAAACAAGTATCCTGAATAACCACGAATTGAATAATGAAGAAATTGTTATTCTTGGGTTAGTTGAAGCATGTAAAATGCATAAAATTATTTCATCCGAGAAAAAAGAATTAAAAACGATAAAGCGAGAATTGAAATTAATACTTAAAGAAAATCCAATAGCCGGCACAGTTGCCAAAACAATCAAGGATGTTCAAACTGCCATTACTATAGCAATAGTGACATCGACAATTGCAGCATCTTCAGCAAGTTCCAGTTAAGAGATCACTTAGCTTTGGCAACTTATTCTTAGCACAAGGTTAACTACTCAGATACCTGATCCACAAATGCTCTACAACAAATTAAAAAAGTAATTAAGAGTTGAGTTCAAGCTACTAACTCTGTCAATATTTGCCTTGAATAGTTTAAGGTAATTCAAAGGTTTTTTATTGCCATTTTGTTATATTGACCTCTTAAGATATGCCTTAGCACTGTTAAATCAGCAAATGCCTGAAGACAAAAAATATAACTTGCTGTATGTAGAAGATGACCCTGAAGACCAAGTCACTTTTAGATCTTTCTGCAGAGATAACCTCCCGCAGATTAAGTTAACGCTTTGTGATTCTGTTCAGGAAACCCAGAAACTTCTTGAAAAACAGACTTTTGATATTATTATTTCTGATTACTATTTAGGTGATGGAACCGGTTTCGAGATCATTAAAATGGTTGAAAAAACCCCCGTTGTAATAGTAACCGGTGCTGGAGATGAAAAAACCGCAATAGATGCTCTTAAAAATGGTGCGTATGACTATCTGATCAAAGATATAGAAAGCAGCTATCTCAAATTACTCCCTATTACTCTGGATAATGTTTTTACTAGAAAAGCAACCGAAGATCAACTGGAAAAGTTGTCTATTGCAGTAAGCAAAACTGATAATTCTGTTATTATTGCTGACAATGAAGGATGTATTGAATGGGTTAATGAAGCCTTTACAAGAATAACCGGTTATACACTGGAAGATGTTCAAGGAACACACGGAGAAGTTCTAAGACGTGGAGCCAAAACTCCTCTTTCAGACCCAAAGTATTTTAATAAATTAGTAAAAAGGAAAGAGTCCATAATTTACGAAGCAAAGAATTTCACAAAGTCTGGAAAAATTTATTGGGTTTATACTCAAATTACACCCATTAAAAACAAAAATGGCGAAGTCGAAAAGGTGGTAGCTGTTGATACAGATATTACTGAAAAGAAAAAAGTTGAACGTGAGCTAATCCAAGCCAAGCATATTGCTGAGAAATCTGTAAAAGTAAAGGAAAAATTTTTAGCTAATGTAAGTCATGAAATTCGAACTCCCTTGAATGCTATTATGGGTATGTCGCACTTATTGAAAGAAGCCAATTTAAATGAAAAGGAGAGAAACTATTTAAATATTATCTCCCAATCAACCGAAAATTTATTAGTGATTATTAATGATCTTCTTGATATTTCAAAAATAGAAGCTGGAAAATTCACGCTTGAGGAAACTGAATTTGAATTAGACAAGCTAATTAATGCATTGGTAACTTCATTGCAATTCAGAATAAATGAAAAGAACATTTATTTAAAAGCAAATATTGATGATAAGTTTTCTCCCATCTTAATAGGCGATCCGGTAAGGATCAATCAAATATTGACCAATCTTGTAGGTAACTCTATCAAATTTACTGAAAAAGGAGGTGTTACAATAGATGTTAATCTTTCTGAAAAGAACAAAGAAGAGTACACAATTCAATTTTCAATTAAGGATACGGGAATTGGAATTCCGAAAGATAAATTATCTTCAATTTTTGAAAGTTTTACCCAAGCCAGCTCAGACACTACGCGAAAATTTGGAGGAACTGGTCTTGGCCTGGCAATATCCCAGCAACTTGTAGAACTTATGGATGGGAAAATTGATGTGAAGAGTAAAATTGGCCAAGGGTCGGAGTTTTCTTTCACACTTACATTTAAAAGAGGCGATCCTTCGAAATTAGCACAACAGGATAATATTGTTGAAGGAATGGCTATTCAGCAATTACCTGCATCATCTATTTTACTGGTTGAGGATAATAAGTTCAATCAGCAAGTTGTAACTGACTTAATTAAGTCTAAAAATAAGAAAATTGAAATTGATATTGCAGAAACAGGGCAGGAAGCAATCAATATGATATCAGACAATAATTATCAAATGATTTTTATGGATATTCAGATGCCGGTAATGGATGGCCATCAAGCAACTAGGTTTATTAGAGAAGAACTTGGCAAAACAAAAAAGAACGTTCCTATTGTAGCCATGACGGCCCATGCTTCAAGTATCGAAAGAGAGAAATGTTTTGAGTCTGGAATGAATGACTATCTTTCAAAGCCAATTAAACCGCAGGCTTTATATAACGCCTTAGTCAAAAATATTAAGTTAACTTCCGAACTAAAGAAAACAACAGTACAAGAAGAGAGAATTACTACGTCAGAAGAAAAAATAACCAATAACCAAACAGATAAACTATACGATCTATCATTCTTTGAAAATTTCGCTGAAGGGGATTCTCAGATGCTTTTGAAATACATTAACCTTTTTATAGGTAAGATCCCCAAAGAAGTTGATAGTTTAGAGAGCAATTTAAAAAAGAAAAACTGGGAGCAAATTCAAACTATCGCTCACTCAGTAAAGCCGCAATTCAATCACATGGCTACCACAAAGCTAGAAAAATTGGTCATTGCAATTGAAGAAGAAGCAAAAAATAAATCACCAAATTCCAAGAAACTTCAAACTTTTCTAAATGAACTTAAGGAAAACTCAGAATTAGTACTAACCGAACTTGAAAAGGAAAAACAGAAACTATTATAGTAAAAAACAGCCCCGAAATAAACGGTTAATAATTTGAACTTTAGCAAAATAATCCTAATTTTAAATTGATTACCCAAACTATAGTATATCAAAATTCTTCACTCATGAAAAATGGAAAAGTAACAACATTCCTGGTAGATGATGACGAAATGTATTTGGAAATGTTAACAGATAAAATAAAGTTAAATCCCAGATTAAGGCTCAAAACATTTAGTAACGGTGAAGATTGTATCAACAATCTATCAGAAAATCCAGAAATTGTTATTCTAGATTATAAGCTTAACAAAGACAACTCAGATGCGAAAAATGGAATTGAGATCTTAAGAAAAATAAAACAAGCAAAACCTAATATTGAAGTAATTATTTTATCCAGCCAGGAAAAAATTGAAATTGCAGTAGAAACTATTAAACAAGGAGCGTATACCTATGTGGTAAAAAATGAAACTGCATTTGAAAGGCTAAGAATTGTAATCCACAACATACTACACAAATTTCATTTACAGAGATCAAACAAACTTTACAGGAAACAAAGAGTTTATCTTGTTATTGCCTTGGTAATTGTTCTCTTGGTTAATGTCCTTAATTACTTATTTAACCCTGATGCATTTAAACTGTGGTAGCATTTACTAATGAAAGATCTTAACATAAAAGGCGATGCGGATAGTCCAACTATTGAATTGGACAAACAAGCCGGGGCTCTTGAAATATCAGGCAATTCAGCTCCTGAGAATCCCACCTCCTATTATCAACCCATTACCGATTGGTTAAATAATTATACAAACAACCCATTTCCTAAACTAACCGTTAAGTTTAAATACGTTTACTATAACACTGCCACATCTATTATGATATTGAAAATAATACAGATGCTTGATGAGTTGAATGAGAAGGGTCATGAGGTAAAAATTGACTGGTATTGTGAAGAATATGATGAAGGAATGCAGGAATCAGGTGAAATCTTCGCAGAAATATTGGAACATGCAGAAATGGAAGTCATTGTATACAAAGATATCTAACACCTTACCTTAGTACATGCTTAAACACCCGAAACTTGCAATATTTATTATTGAAGATGATCCTTACTTTGGTACCTTATTATCGGATAAACTTAGAAATATGTACGACCTGAAAATGTACATTTATGAAAACGGAGAAGACTGTATTAAGAACCTCTATTTAAATCCCGATATTATACTTTTAGATCACTTATTACCCGGTATGGACGGTATCAAAACATTACAAGAGATCAAAAAGAAAGCTCCTGATATGTCTGTAGTATTTGTTTCTGCACAAACTTCTGCTGAAATTGCAGCCAGATCAATACAATACGGAGCTATGGATTACATTACCAAGGATCGAGGATCTTTACAAAAAGTAATAGACCTTATTGCCGATAAAGTTTTAAAATACAAAGACGACAAGACTTCAGATTATAACCTATAAATATGAATACTATTGAAGCAACTGAAGATACCCCGAAAATAAATTTAGATAGCAGTAATAATTATCTCAGCATAGTTGGAATTTCCGCCCCTGAAGATGCAGTGGAGTTTTACCAACCAATATTGGATTGGCTCTCTAGTATGCAAAATGATACCCCTCAAGAAATTACACTTAAATTTAGATTCAACTATTACAATACCGCAACTTCCCTTCTTACATTGCAAATAATGAAAAGCCTTGACAAACTTCATAAAGAAAATTGCACAACGAAAATCATTTGGTGCCATGAAGAAGAGGACAATGCAATGATAGAAGCAGGTAATATCTATAAAGAAAATTTATACAACTGCGAATTTCTTTTTGAAAGTTATCCGAAACCTAGTTCACAATAACTTTCACCTATATTTTCTTATTTTTGGCGTTTCTAAATTATTCATAACCATATGAACCGCACAACCTTTATTTGTCTATCAATACTATTTGTATTTACTCCATTGTTGGCTTTATCACAAATAAAAGCTTCTTCGAGTGACGAAATATTGAACTCCATAAAAACAAGAAAAGCTCATGAGGAAACCTCTTTGTTAAAAGATTACGAAGTTAGATGCATTGGTCCAGTGGTAATGAGCGGGAGAATAACTGACATTGTTGTTAACCCAAATAACATAAAACATTTCTATGTTGGATTTGCTTCTGCAGGTATTTTTGAAACGTGGAATAATGGAGCTTCGTTTAAGCCTATCTTTGATAATTATGGAGCATTAGGTATTGGTGATCTTGCAATTTCGCAATCTAACCCTAAAATTTTATACGCAGGAACAGGAGAAAACAACAGTAGTCGCTCGAGTTATGCAGGTTCAGGAATTTACAGATCTGATGATAGTGGGCAGTCATGGAAGCATTTAGGATTAACCAATACGCAGCATATAAGCAAAATTATTATTCATCCAACAAATCCTGAAATTGTTTGGGTTGCCAGTATTGGTGCATTGTATTCTGAAAATAAAGAAAGGGGAGTTTATAAATCAACTGATGGTGGCAAAACCTGGAATCAAACTTTGTTTGTTTCTGAAAGTGTTGGAATAATTGACCTTGTAATCCATCCAACCGATCCGAAAAAACTTTGGGCATCAAGCTGGGAACGTAATAGAAAAGCTTGGCATTTTGATGGTGACGGAATTGGCACAGCAATTTATCATTCAAGCGATGGTGGAACAACATGGGCAAAATCTATGAATGGACTCCCCGGAAATGAAAAAAACGGAAGAATTGGATTGGCAATTAGTAAATCAAATCCGGATGTACTGTTTGCGGTTATGGATAACCAAGAAGAGTTTAAGGAAGATGAAGAAGAAATGGACACTACTAAAATCATCCTGAAAGATCTTGTCGAAATATCAGTTGAAGATTTTTCAAAACTTGATAGTAAAAAGTTAGATACTCTTTTGAAAGATAAAGGATTTCCTAAAGAAT
>JAESSM010000130.1 GCA_016764115.1 Bacteroidia bacterium
ATTGACAATTTCAAGATCATTAAAATTTACTAATGTCGGATCAACAGAATCAACTTTGTTTTCATCTTTGAATAGAATTTTTCCGTTAAGAATTTCTAATGAACTTAATTGAATTTTCCAGGATCCTGTAGTATCATCTGACTGGAAGTGATCGATCAGGAATTGATAATTGAGATAACTTTCGTTTTGATATTGTTTTAAGTTGATAAATGGATTTTGAAGTTCGACTTCATGAAGTTGAACAACCCTCTTATCCAGATCAAATGCATCAATATCAATTGCTAAGGAATTTGCTTTGAACAGTGTGTCATTATGCAGGTCGAGAATGTATAGATCTTCGAGTATTAGAGTTTTAAAAGGAGAAAAATCAACACCTCCAACTCCAATTTCGGCCCCTAAAGACTCAGATAAGTTGTTGGCTATTAGTTGAGTTAGCCATGTTTGAACTGTGGTACTTCTTAAACATAAATATCCTGCACTGGGTAAAAACAATATCAGCGAAAGTATTATTAATCCTATTTTCGTTCTTTTTTTGATAGTTCCTTTATTCGTGAATCGTATATTCGCAAAAATTCGTTATTCGTAAATTATGTATTCGTTGATTATTAGTATAATTAGTACCATAAGTATATTCGAATCATTATCTAATTTAATACCAAACTACAAATAAATTAACCGATGGCGGTAATTTTAGGAATAGAATCTTCTTGTGATGAAACTTCTGCAGCAGTTTGCAGAGATGGAGAAATTCTGTCAAATGTTATAGCCAATCAGGATGTACACAAAGAATGGGGTGGGGTAGTGCCGGAGCTAGCTTCAAGGGCGCATCAACAGAATATAATTCCTGTAGTTGATAATGCTTTGAAGCAAGCGAAAGTGAATAAAAGTGAATTAACTACTATTGCTTTTACCAGAGGTCCAGGTTTATTAGGTCCTTTATTAGTTGGTACTTCTTTCGCTAAATCATTTGCTTTTGGCTTAAACATTCCAATTATTGAAGTTAACCACATGCAGGCTCATGTTTTAGCACATTTCATTGATGAACCAAAACCACAATTGCCTTTCTTATGCTTGACTGTTTCTGGTGGGCATACTCAAATTGTGTTGGTTAAAGATCAATTGGATATGGAAGTAATTGGCGAAACTACCGATGATGCAGCAGGGGAGGCGTTTGACAAGTCAGCAAAGATACTCGGGTTGGGTTATCCCGGTGGCCCAATGATTGACAAGCATGCACAATTGGGTGATAAAAATACTTTTCAATTTCCTGAACCAAATATATCCGGATTAGATTTCAGCTTTAGCGGTTTAAAAACAGCAATATTGAATTTTATCAATAACAATGTTCGGAAGGATGATGATTTTATCAAAAACAATATGAATAATATTTGTGCTTCTATACAAAATCGCATTGTTACAATATTAATGAACAAGCTTGAGATAGCGTCTGAACAAACAAATATAAATGAAATTGCAATAGCAGGGGGAGTATCTGCCAATTCAGGGTTAAGAAAAGGCTTGGAAGAATACGGATTGAAAAACAATTGGAATACTTACATCCCAATATTTGAATATTGTACCGATAATGCTGCAATGATCGCTATTGTTGGCTATTTTAAATTCCTAAAGGAAGATTTTGCAAATCAGGATATTGAGACCTTAGCGAGGTACCCTTTATAATAAACTAGATAGATCTTTAACCCCTATATATCTTTCAGCTGTAAAGCCTTCACCATACTTGACTCCAATTTGTGTACCGTATTCCAGTGCACGCGCTTCAATAAATTCTAAAAATCCTTTTTGGGCTATCATGGTTTCCGGCTCATTGGAATCAGGATCATAAAATTGAGATTTATGCATTTTGATGGCTTCCATTTTTTTCTCGTGAAAGTCTGAAATATCGACAACCAAATTTGGAGTAATATGACTGCGGAATTGAATGTAATGGTAAACTGCGTTTGGCCTCCAAGGTTCAGCTGTTGCAGTTTTAATTTTTAGCAAACCTGAAAGAAAACATGAATCGGAAATTAGCTTAGAAGCACGGCCATGATCAGGATGCCGGTCTTCTATGGCTGATGCAATAACAATATCAGGTTGGTATTTTCTAATTACTTCAATTACTTTTAATTGGTTTTCCTTACTATTTTCAAAGAAACCATCTTCAAAACCTAAATTTTCTCTTATTTCAACACCAATTATTTTAGCAGCTTCAGCAGATTCTTCACTTCTTATTTCAGGAGTGCCTCTAGTACCTAATTCTCCCCGGGTTAAGTCAACAATGCCAACTTTTTTGCCTTGGGAAATATGAGATAAGAGCGTTCCACCACATCCCAATTCAACATCATCTGGGTGGGCACCAAAAGCGAGAATACTTAATTTATTCATTTTTGGCGTTTGATCCAATCTGTGATGACATAATTCAATGGTTCCACTTTAGGTTCAACGGACTTGAAAATTGTTCCATCTTCATCAATCAGGAATTTTTGAAAATTCCATGTGACTTTTGCATCAATTTGCCCATTAAGATCTTTTTGAGTTAGCCATTGATATAAAGGATGGATTTTTTTCCCTTTTACAGATATTTTTTCAAAGATCTGAAAAGTTACACCATAATTTTTGGTACAAAATTGTTTGATCTCTTCATGACTTCCAGGTTCTTGTCCGGCAAAATTATTAGCAGGGAAACCAAGAATTGTAAAACTATCTCCTCCCCATTTTTTATAAAGTTGTTGAAGTTGTTCGTATTGAGGTGTTAGTCCACATTTTGAAGCAACGTTCACAATTAGCACCTTTTTTCCTTTCAGTTGAGAAAAATCATATTCTTCACCGTCAATTGTTTGCATTTTAAAATCGTATAGAGATTTTGGTTCTTGGGCTACTGAAGTCATAAAACCAAGAATTAATAAAACGAGAATTAGATTTTGCATAAGCTATTTTGGAATAAATGTATTAAGAATAGGGGAGAATCTAAAACGATTAAATGGATTGGATAATTGCTTCAATGGCCTTTTCTTCTTC
>JAESSM010000091.1 GCA_016764115.1 Bacteroidia bacterium
GTATTCAGTTTACTAAATCCATTAAAAATATCTATAGACGATGAAATAGTTACACCAGATGAAGAAGTTCTATCATTTGTAAATAAAAATGTGTTACTATCGAAATTCCTTCCCCAATTATAACCGGTATTTACTGATGCATTGACAATTGGAAAGAATTTGGATTTGGAAATAGCAAAATTTCTTTTAGCAAGATAATTTTGTAAAAGTGATTGCTTCACATTCAAGTTTTCTTTTGTAGCATGTTCAATGCACTTTTCCAGAGTCCACAGCTCCTGTCCTGATAATTGAAAAGAATTGAACAAAAATAAACCAGCAAAAATTATGACTTGTAAATTCCTCAACCTCATAATGTTAAAATCCGGTGCAAAGATAATCAAATCCTTGATTACGATTTACTTAACCTTTTATTATTACATTAGCTGTTAGATGAACAATTTATCAAAATGGATGCAGAGATAATTACCATTGGAGATGAAATTTTAATCGGTCAAGTTATAGATACAAACTCGGCCTGGATCGCTCAAAAACTTAATGATATTGGAATAAATCTTGTCCAAATTTCATCGATATCAGACAACACTAATAATATTATTGTTGCTTTGGATCATGCAATAGAAAGAGCTGATGTTGTTATCATAACCGGCGGGCTTGGTCCTACAAAAGATGATATTACCAAAGAAACACTTTGTACATATTTTGAAACAGAGTTGCAACTCAATGACGAAGCTCTTAAAAGTGTAGAAAATTACTTTGAGTCAAAAGGATTAAAAACAACCAAGCTTAACAGAGATCAGGCGTTATTACCTGCTTGTTGCAAACCTCTCCAAAACAATTTTGGTACAGCCCAGGGAATGTGGTTCGAAAAGAATGGCAAAGTTTTTGTTTCTATACCAGGTGTCCCCTATGAAATGAAGTTTATAATGGAAGACAGCGTTATCCCAATGTTGTCAACTAAGTTTCAAACAAACACGATTCTTCACAAAACCATTATGACCACAGGGATTGGCGAATCATATATCGCTGAAAAGCTTTCAGAACTAGAAAGCAACTTGCCTGAGAACATTAAACTGGCTTATTTGCCCAAACCAGGGATAGTCCGCCTAAGACTAAGCGGAACCGGATCTGATAAGAAAGCACTGGAAACCAGCCTGATTAATTACGTTCAAGAAATTGAAAGTGTCATTTCGAAATATGTTTATGGATATGATGATGAGAAATTGGAAAAAGTGATTGGAAGATTATTGAAGGATAAGAATGAAACTGTATCAACTGCAGAAAGCTGTACCGGTGGGTATATTGCGCATTTGATAACTTCAATAGCCGGAAGTTCAAATTATTATAAAGGAAGTGCTGTTGTATATTCGAATGAAATCAAAGAGAAAGTTTTAGAGATAAATGGCAAAACATTGAAAAACCATGGAGCAGTGAGCGAAGAAACAGTGATTGAAATGGCAGAATCTGTAAGGGACCAATTCCAAACTACTTACTCAATTGCATGTTCTGGTATAGCTGGTCCTGATGGTGGAAGTGATGAAAAACCGGTTGGTACCGTTTGGACTGCTATTGCAACTTATAATAGTACTATTACGAAGAAATTTTTATTTGAAAATAATAGAGAAAGGAACATTGAACGAACAGCAATTGCATGTTTGAATCTACTACGTAAATCAATCATAGACAGCTGATTAAAAGCACTTTATAAACAATTCAATAACCTTTAAAAGTTCAGTTTTGTTTATTGGCTTATTTTATAATAAATCGTACATTAGCAGTTTGCAAAAAGTAAGTGCTATGAAGTCGTAAGTGATTGATTTTTAACAGGTAAAATAGATATGGCAAAGGTAGAATTGATAATGCCCAAAATGGGTGAAAGTGTATATGAAGCAACAATAACCAAATGGTTAAAAGCCGTTGGGGATAAAATAGATTCCGAGGAATCTATTTTAGAAATTGCCACAGATAAAGTTGACTCGGAAGTCCCTTCCCCCGAATCAGGAGTTATGGCAGAAATTCTTTTTAATGAAGGCGAAACTGTTGAAGTTGGATCAATAATAGCCATCATCAATACGAATGGAGAAGCTGTGAGCAGTCCAAACGGTGCTATTGAAACAAAGAAAGAACTCAAACAGCCGGAAGTTTCAGAACCTCAGATAACCGATGATATTCAAACTCCTGTAGTTGAACCAATTGTAGAGCCACAAAAGGCAGAAGCAAAAGGCTCTTCTGGTAGGTTCTACTCTCCTTTGGTTAAAAGCATAGCAAAAAAGGAAGGATTATCTCTCGAAGAACTGGACCAAATCCCCGGAACAAGCAAAGATGGAAGAGTAAATAAGCAGGATATATTAAACTTTATTGACAATAAACAAGCCAGCACTCAAGAACAAGTTCCTACAGAAGAACCTGTTCAAGATGTACCTAAAAAGGAAATAATTTCCGCAACATCTGAACCAGTTATTGCTCCAGCTACTTCTATCTCAGGAAATGTTGAAATTATTGAAATGGATCGCATGAGAAAACTCATTGCCGATCATATGGTTAAATCTAAACAAACATCTCCTCATGTAACTTCTTTTGTTGAAGTTGATGTTACCAATGTGGTTAAATGGAGAAACAAAGTAAAAGATGTATTTCAGCAAAAGGAAGGTGAAAAAATAACTTATACACCCATTTTCATAGAAGCTGTGGTTCAGGCTATCAAAGAATTTCCAATGGTAAATTCATCTGTTGATGGAGATAACATACTTATCAAAAAGAACATTAACGTTGGAATGGCTACTGCCCTTCCTTCAGGACACCTGATCGTTCCGGTAATCAAAAAGGCTGATTATATGAATATGGTTGGTTTAACTAAAACTGTAAACGATTTAGCAAATAGAGCAAGAAACAAACAACTACAACCTGATGAAATTCAAGATGGGACTTTTACAATAACCAATTTAGGTTCTTTTGGGAACGTGATGGGAACACCAATTATAAATCAACCACAGGTAGCTATTTTGGGTATAGGAGCAATAAGAAAAAAACCAGCGGTTATTGAAACACCTCAAGGTGATACAATTGGTATAAGACACATGATGTTTTTATCTCTGTCCTACGACCACAGAATCGTAGATGGGGCACTTGGGGGAAGCTTCCTGAAACGAATTGCTGAGATACTGGAAGGGTTTGATATTAATAGATCCATTTAATTGAAGGAATAATGAATTATCCAAATAAAATAATCTTTCTAATACTATTTGATTTTAACTTAAAAAAAATTATTTTAGCAGTATCGCTTTTTATAAAATTTTAATTGGCAATAATTGATATTTAATGTGTTATAAGATTTTTGGGTTTGTATTGTGGATGGTAGTATTTTCTGGAGTATCACTGGCTCAAAATAATAATAAAGATTTTCGCTCATTAACGGGAGAAGCACGTTATTTTTTCGACAATGAACTTTATATCCAGGCTTTACCTTATTATCTTGAAGCTGAGAAGAAGAACCCCGGTGATAAAGAAATTAACTTAAATATTGGAATTTGCTACTTAAACTCAAACGATAAAAAAAAGAAAGCGCTGCCTTTTCTCCAATATGCATCTAAGCAATCTGATATTTCTCCAGAAGCATATTATTATTTAGGAAGAGCATTGCATATCAATTATGAATTTGATCTGGCAATAACTTCTTTCAATACATTCATAGAGAAAGTTCCCGAAAAAGGAAACGAAGAATTTGTAAAAGATGTTAGGAGGCAAATTCGAATGTGTGAAAATGCCAAGGAATTTATTGATAAACCAGTTAATGTAATAATCCAGAATTTAGGACCGGAAATTAATTCACCTTACCCTGACTATGTTCCTGTAATTTCTGCCGATGAATCTGTTCTGATTTTTACTTCCAGAAGACCCGGTTCTACAGGAAATAAAAAAGACATCTTTGACAAAAAATATTACGAGGATATCTATATGTCAACTAAAGTTGATACCGTTTGGGGGGCTCCGGTTAGTATTGGATCTCCTATCAATACAGAAAAACATGATGCCACTGTGGGTCTGTCAGCAGATGGTCAACAATTATATATTTACAGACTAGGTGATATCTATTACTGCAATTTAATTGGAGATCAATGGTCAGAACCGACATTGTTTGCTTCAGATGTAAATACAAGAATGTGGGAACCTAGCGCCAGTATTTCGGCAGATGGTAACATCTTTTATTTCTCTAGTGATAGAAAAGGTGGTTTTGGAAAAAGAGATATCTGGAGAGTAAAAAAATTACCTGACGGAGAATGGAGCTTTGCGCAAAATTTAGGCCCCACAATTAACACTGATCAAGATGAAGATGGCCCGTTCATACATCCAAGTGGTAGAACAATCTATTTTAGTTCCAATGGACATAAAAGCATGGGTGGCTTTGATATTTTTAGTAGTGATTTAACAGAAACCGGTGATTGGGGAGAACCTATAAATATTGGATATCCCGTAAACACACCTGACGATGATATTTATTTTGTGTTGTCGGCAGAAGGAAAACATGGATATTTTTCTTCAGTGCGTGATGATAGCTACGGTGAAAAGGATATTTACATGATTACTTTTCCGGAAGTATCCATACCACTTACTGTGATGAGAGGTTATATACATGGAGCTAATAAAGTTCCTATTGGTGCAAGAATAATAGTAACTGACAATGAAACAGGAGAACTTGTAGGAGTTTTTAAATCAAACAAGGCTACAGGTAAATATATTATCATTCTTCCTCCAGGAAGAGACTATAATTTCACAGTAGAAGGCAAAGGTGCAGATGAATACTTGTTTTATTCTAAGAACATAAATATTCCAGATCAAAGCGAATTTAAAGTTATCGAAGATTCGATTGTAATAAAAGAAATTAAAGTCGGTGCCAAAACTGTTCTTAGAAACTTATTTTTTGATACAGATAAATCGAACCTAAGGCCTACTTCACGAGTTGAACTTGATAGGATATTTAGATTACTTCAAGATAACCAGAATATTAAAATTGAAATTTCAGGTCATACTGATGATGTGGGTAGCAAAAAGTACAACCAAAGATTATCTGAAAAACGAGCAAATGCAGTTGTAGAATATATTTATGAAAGAGGTATTTCTAAAAACCGCCTAGTTGCAAAAGGTTATGGCAAGATGAAACCAATTGAGGATAATAGTACTGAAGAAGGAAGACAACAAAATAGAAGAACAGAGCTTAAGATCATAGAAATTAATGAAGATGGTGATTTTAAACCTGATTCTAGCGCTCACAATGTTATTTATAGAATTCAAATAGCAATTGGCAAACAACTACTTCCACCTGATCATAAATCTTTTAAAGGTGTTCAAGGGGTAGAAGCTGACGAAAATAATGGAGATATTATTAAATATGTCGCAGGCAAATTTGGTGAATACGAAGCCGCGTCTAACTTTAGAAATCAAATTAAAACTAAAAATGGTATATTAGATTGTTTTATAGTTGCTTATCAAGGAGAAAAAAGAATATCTATAACTGAAGCGAAACGATTAACAACAAAATATTAGTTCATTAATATAACCAGGAATTTTATCAATGAAAATTACAATTCGGTTATTAAGTATATTAATTCTAAGTGGTTACAGCTTAACTTGTTTAGGACAGGAAGAGTATGGTGGTTTGACTAAGAAAGCTTACATTAAACTATCTAATGATGCCCAAAATTATTTTGATACCGATAATTACCGTGATGCCCTGCCTCTTTTTTTAGAGTTATCCAAAATCGACCCCAATAATACCGAATTTTTGTTTTTCATAGGTGCTTGCTATTTAGAATCAACAGAAGAAAAGCTAAAAGCTATTGAGTACTTTAAACAGTGTACTAAAGATCCGGAAGTTGATGATGTGATCTATTTTTACTTGGGACGATCCTATCATACTAACTATAAATTTGATGAAGCCATATCTGCCTTTAGTAGGTTTTTATTATCTGCAAGAGAGGATGATCCCTATAGAGCAGAATCTCATCACTATATACAAATGTGCAACAATGCACGTAAACTTATAAAAGACTCACTGCATGTTAAAATAATCAACCTTGGCCCAACTGTAAATACACAGTTTCCTGAATATAGTCCGGTTATAACTGCAGATGAAAGTAAATTGATATTTACTTCTCGAAGAGAAGGAAGTACCGGAGGGATGATAAAGGCCTTTAAAGACTACGCTGAAGATATTTATATATCTCAACAAGTAGACAATGTTTGGAGCCAGGCTGTCGGTATTGGTAGCACTATTAATACAGCTGGTGGTGATGGGAGTGTAGGATTATCTGCTGACGGCCAAAAACTTTTGGTTTACAAAGACTCAGAAGGTGATGGCAATATATATATATCACACTTGATTGGAGAAACATATACCAAACCAGTAAAAATGGGATCAAATATTAATACAAAAGCACACGAATATAGTGCTAGTTTAACATCTGATGGCAACATTGTTTACTTTTCCAGTGATAGAAAGGGAGGATATGGAGGAAAGGATATTTACCGTGTCCAACTACTATCCAGTGGCGATTGGGGTTTTGCAATGAATCTTGGTGATAATGTTAACTCTGAATATGATGAAGACGCACCATTTATTCACGCTGACGGTAAAAACTTATACTTTAGTTCTAAAGGTCACAACAATATGGGTGGCTATGACATTTTTGTAAGTAAAATTGGCAACGCTAATTATATTTCTAAACCTAAGAATATCGGCTATCCAATCAATACAACTGATGATGATATCTTTTTTGTATTATCAGCTAGCGCGAAACACGCCTATTATGCTTCTACCAAAAAAGGTGGCTATGGGAATACTGATATTTATATGATACAAATGGAAGGAAACGAGAAAATCGGAAACGTTATAACTGCTGCCGGATCTGACGCTGAAATAGAAACACAATCTGCAATTGTTATGATGAGAGGTAGAGTATTAGATGAAGTAAATAAATTACCAGTGGGAGCATTCATTAAACTCACAGATCTTCAAACAAGCGAATTGGTAGGTGTATGGAATGCAAATAAAGCAGATGGTAAATTCCTGGTAATTTTGAATCCCGGCAAGAACTATGGTATTCATGTTGAAGCAGAGGGTTACCTTTTTCATTCAGAGAACATAAAAATACCAAAATCTCAAACAGAATTTAAAGAGATCAATAAAGAAATACTGCTTAATCCTGTTGAAGCAGGGAAATCTGTTGTACTACGAAATGTTTTCTTTGATTCAGGAGTAACATCTTTAAGACAAGAATCACATACAGAGTTAGATAAAATTTATCAACTACTTCGGGCAAACCCTGAAATGGTAATCGAAATTGCAGGGCACACAGATTCGGTTGGTAGTGATGAAATTAACAATAAATTATCTTTAAATCGAGCGAACAGTGTTGTTGAATATTTGATAGAACGAGGAATAATTAAAGAAAATCTTGTAGCGAAAGGATATGGCGAAACAAAACCAGTATCCTCCAACGATACTGAAAGTGGTAGACAACTAAATAGAAGAACAGAATTAAAAATTCTTAAGACCGCAAAATAAACACACTACCTTGTGGAGGATTTATGTATTATTTCAATAAATATTATGCATCTATGCAGAGGGTCTTTTTAGTGCTCTTTGTGTGTATATGTATCCAAACTGGTCCCGCAAGTGCACAGACTAATAAAGTTGCAATGAAGGAATTGTTAAAAAATGCAAAAGACAATTTCCAATTTGGAAACTTTCGGGCAGCTCAGCCTTTTTATGAAAAACTAAACAATTATAAACCAGGGGATCCCGATATCAATTATAGCCTTGGATACTGCTATTTAAGAGCAAACATTCAGAAAGAGAAAGCTATAGAATATTTGGAATTTGCGGACGAGTTTGGGGAAAAGTTACCTCCCGAAATTAAGTTCGACCTTGCTAGCTTATACCATTACATGAATCGGTTTAATGAGGCAATAGCATATTATGAACAGTTTATAAACGCAGAAGATGGAACTCCGGAAATAATTGAAGATGCAAAACTAAAGATCAAAATGTGTGAGAATGGGATCAATATGGTTAAAAACCCAATAGAAGTTAAAGTTGAGAATCTTGGTAAAAAAGTCAATTCCGATTACTCAGATTATGCACCTTTAGTTACTGCAGATCAAAAATCGATCTATTTTACATCAAGAAGAAAAGGTACTACAGGTGGTATGATCGACATGAACGGAGAATTCTTTGCAGATATTTACATGGCTTATAAAAAAAATAATAAATGGTATAAGGTAAAGAATATTGGAAGGATGGTAAACGGTGACATGAACGAAATGACCTTAGCCCTCTCTCCTAATGAGCAGCAGATGCTTATAGCTGTTGAAGATTACGCACACTTAACCACAGATATTTATGTCTCACCTAAAAGGGGAAGAACTTGGTTTAAAATAGAGTTACTTGGATCTAAAAATGTAGATATTGATACTGACTTAAATTCACGAAAATCTGAAACGGGTGCAACTTTTACACCGGATGGTACAACATTAATTTTTTCCAGTAACCGTAAGGATGTAAACGCGCAAGGAGGGTTCGATCTTTATAGAGCCAAACAGCTTCCAAATGGAGAATGGGGCTTAACTACAAATCTGGGCCCAACTATAAACACAGAGTATGATGAAGAATTTCCTCATTTACATACAGATGGCATAACTCTTTACTTCAGCAATAATGGGCCTAAAAGTATGGGAGGGCATGATATATTCAAATCAACTTTAAATGAATTTGGTGAATGGAGCAACCCGGAAAATCTAGGCTATCCAACTAATTCATCTGAAGATGACAACCAATTTGTATTAACCTTAGATGGAAAGCATGGTTACTTTTCCTCAATTCGCCCTAAGGGATATGGTGCAGCTGATCTATACCATGTAAGAATGCCCAGGCCTGAAGGGGTTACAGCCAGTCCCAACATCTACATAAGTTTTATTGGTCATACATATTATGACACTACAACTGTTGATATTGATTCAATTATTGCAGAAAATTATGATGATACTTTATTAATAGAAAAAATAACCTCCCTGGTTCCTGTAGGAACCACTATAACAGCTTTCGAAGCCGAAACGAACAATACATACGGTGTTTATAATTCGGACCCTTCTAATGGGAAATTTATAATGATATTATACCCTAACAAAACATATAGGTTAGTAGCAAACTTCAATGGATTTGAAACTTATCAGGAAGAGTTAACAGTAGAAGATAACTTTGAGGCAGATGAACCGATTCTTATTGATAAAAAAATAATATTAAAACGAATAGCCGGAAACTCAGAAGAAACGGATGATTCAGATTAAGAAATATTAGAGCAGTTTACGAAAAGTTAAGGCTTTCTTTTATCAATTTGGGTTAGGAGATCCTATGATAAAAAGAACTACTTACTTCCTTCTACTTTTAACATTTTTTTCTATTGCGGTAGGTGCAAAAAGAAATTATCGAATCACCTCCACGCCAAATAACACCATTGAAAAAGCAGATGAGTTATTTGCTAATGAGAATTATAAAACCGCACTCCCGCTGTATATTCAACTTTTATCCCAAAATCCTAATTACTCCGAATTCAATCTTAGGGCCGGAATATGCTGCATGAATTCAAATCACAACTATGCAAAGGCATTATATTACTTAAGTAAAGCTGAAAAAAGTTCTGATAAAGAACCCCAGGTGTACTATTATATTGGAAGAGCTTATCACTTTTCCAACAAAATTGATCAAGCCATTGAAAATTATGAAGTATTTAAGGTATACTCGAATGATAACGATCCACTTTACCTACAGGCTGAGAGGAACATTGAAATGTGCAATAATGCCAAGAGTATTTTAAATCATAAGATATCTGTAACCATAACCAATATAGGTAACCAAATAAATTCCTCTTATTCGGATTTTTCACCATTGTTAACTAGTGACCAAATACAAATTTTCTTTACATCTAAAAAAGAAGGATGTATAGGCGGTACCGAAGACTATAACAGTGAATTTTTCTCTGATATTTACACATCTAAAAAAGTAGATTGGCAATGGAATTATCCAAATAATCTCGGCAATTCCATTAATACTGATCTAAATGATATTGCCGCTGGACTATCGCTAGACGGACAAAAATTATTGATCTATAGAGAAGATTACAATACAAGCACTGGAAATATATATTGGTCACACTTAATAGATGATTTATGGCAAACTCCTGAAAAGGTTGGAAAACAAAGTAATACAACCGATATCAATTCAGAGTATTCTGAAAAATATGCATGCGTTTCACCTGATGAAAATACCATTTATTTTACAAGTGATAGACCCGGTGGATATGGAGGTACCGATATATATAAAATTCAAAAACTACCAACCGGTGAATGGGGGCTGGCACTGAACTTAGGAGATGAAATTAATACAATATATGATGAAAGTGCTCCTTTCATACATTTTGATGGTAAATCCTTTTTCTTTTGTTCTAATGGGCATAACAGCATTGGAGGGTTTGATATTTTCACTACTAGTTTAAATGAGAACAAAGAATGGGATGAAGTAGTAAACATTGGCTATCCGATAAATTCCACCAACGATGATATTGATTTTGTTTTAACACCAGATAAAAGAACTGGCTATTTCGCCTCTATAAGACCAGAAGGGTTTGGTGGATTAGATATTTATCGCGCAGAATTTCAAGAATATACCGGAATTACTATAATGAGGGGGAAAATTAATGTAGAGGATTCTCTGGCATTAAAACAAACATCTATTACTGTTACAGAGAGGGATAATGAAACAGTAGAGGGAATGTACCACCCAAACAATCGCTCAGGTAAGTTCATAATGATCTTTACGCCGGGTCGTAGTTACACTATTAAGGTTGACGCTCCTGGTTATGAATGCTATACTGAGAATATAACTATTTCCAAAAATGTACATATTTTTGAGTTGGAGAAAGTAATTTCCCTAAAATGTAGACAATAACTTAATTTATACTAATCTTCTATTGGAAAAAGAAAAGATAATTTTAGGTATTGACCCGGGTACCAGCATAATGGGTTATGGTATAATCAGTGTTCAAAGGAATAAAATTAATTTAGAAAATTTCGATATTCTAAATCTTAAAAATATTGATAATCATGCACTTAAGTTAAAAGGCATTTTTGAAAAAACGTTAGAAATCATTGAGCAATACAAACCGGATGAATTAGCTGTCGAAGCTCCGTTTTATGGAAAAAATGTACAATCCATGCTAAAATTAGGTAGAGCGCAAGGTGTTGCAATGGCTGCAGCTTTATTTAAAGAGATTCCCATATTTGAATATTCACCCAAAAAGATCAAACAATCTATTACTGGCAGCGGAAATGCAACCAAAGAGCAAGTTGCTTTAATGTTAAAGAACCTTCTTAAATTCCAGGAAATTCCAAAACACCTGGGTGCCACAGATGGATTAGCAGTTGCTGTATGCCATCATTTTCAAAGCAATACTTTTAATGCTAGTGGTAAATACACCGGATGGAAATCCTTTATAAAAGAAAACGAAGATAGAGTTTCAAAATGACCTCAGGTGTTGGAAGTATCAAATTGAGTTTTGATACTCGAAGCAATTTCAGCCAATTCATCATTGGAGAGTTCCATTCTTGGTTTTGAAATACTTACTCCCTCCCCTGCATTGAAAGGCAATAAATGTACATGTGCATGGGGTACTTCTAATCCTTCAACCGTTACGCCTATACGTTTACAGGAAATCACTTTTTTAATTGCTAAAGCTACTTTCTTGGAAAATAACATCAAATTATTGTAAGTCTCATCATCTAAATCAAATAAATAATCTACTTCCTTTTTGGGAATGCACAATGTATGGCCCTTTGCAACAGGCCTTATATCTAAAAAAGCAAGGTGATCAGTATCTTCAGCTACCTTGTGGCAAGGTATTTCTCCATCAACTATTTTGGTAAAAATACTTGCCATTATCTCGATATTTCAAGTATTTCAAATTTCATTTTTCCATTAGGCACATCAACTTCTACTTTATCACCTACTTCTTTGCCAAGTAATCCTTGAGCTATAGGGGTTTTTATGGACAGTTTTCCGGATTTCAGATCAGCTTCATTCTCCGCAACCAACGTATAGCTCATTTCCTTATTAAGATTAAGGTTTTTAAGTTTGACTGTAGAAAGTATAAGCACCTTCGAATTATCTAACCCTGAATCGTCTAAAATAACTGCATTTCCTAAGGAATCTTGCAATTTTGATATTTTCAGTTCCATTAAACCCTGGGCTTCTTTTGCTGCATGATACTCAGCATTCTCCGACAGATCGCCCTTTTGTCTTGCTTCATCGATCGCTTTAGACAATGCAGGTCTTTGCTTGGTTTTAAGATTATGTAATTCGTCTTTTAACTTCTGCAATCCTTCTTTGGTATAGTAATTCTTTTCACTCATCTTTTATTCAATTCGGTGATTCGTGTATTGGTTGATTCGTGTATTAGTATGAATTAGCACATTAGCATCTTCATTAGAAATCACAAAAAACAAACCTATCACATTTCTGTAATAGGTTCTTTATGTAAATATAATACTTTTCTACTTTTCTTACAAAAACTAAAGAGTTATTCTAACTCCAAAGCTATGTGTCCCCTGAAATGGTTGAGCAGCACGATAGGAATAATCTATTCCCAAAGATGTTCCACCTTCTCCAAAAGGAACTTCAAAGGAAAATCCTGCAGCCGGCCCTACGTTTGTTGTTACCTTATCTGTCGTACTTAATATTTGACTTTCGTAGTTATATCCGGCTCTCAACATCAAATATGACTTAAATTTATATTCTACTCCTGCACCTAATTGATCATTAGTAAATGAGTTAGAAACAAAATTTGCAGCAAATAGTAACGAATGATTTTCAGATAACATATAATCATAACTTCCGCCAATGTTCAACAACGATGGTAATTCGAATTGTTCTGAACGTTGTTCTACAGTTAATATCAAATCATTTTCAGGTACTATCCCTCTAAAAGATAATCCACCTCCACTATATTTCATAGATGGTCCAATGTTTCTCAAAGAAATTCCCATTCTAAGATTTTTAGTTGCTCCACCTACATATTGTACTCCGGCGTCAAAACAAACACCTTGTGCTTTAACATCAGCAATAGATTCAGAAATAACTCTTACCAAAGCTCCACAGAAAATACTTTCAGAAAACTCTTTACCATAAGAAAGGCCTAAATTCATAAACTGCGGTGAAAAAGTTCCTAAACCACCATCGGGTAATGAAACTGTAGTAATTGGAATATCCCCAAAATCAATAGACATGA
>JAESSM010000092.1 GCA_016764115.1 Bacteroidia bacterium
TAGTAGTAAGCAATCTCAGGTAGCTCAAGCTGTAAAACCAATCGTGTTAAAAGAATCGCGCACTGCTCCTAAAAAACTGATCTTAAAACAAGAGTGAATATTAAAAACCAAATATTAACACGAGTATATGTAGCATTTTTTATCATTTGTCTGCTTGGACTTTGCGTGATCGTCAAAACAGTGAAAATTCAGCGGTTTGAAGGAGAGCACTGGTTGAGTATGGCTAAGGAGTTGACAACTTCATATAAAAATATTGAGGCCGTAAGAGGAAATATATATGCGGAGAATGGGATGTTGATGGCCACATCACTTCCAATATATGAAGTGCGGATGGACGTAAATTCTAACGCCCTTGACGA
The DNA here is from genome assembly GCA_016764115.1 of Bacteroidia bacterium. Classification (GTDB taxonomy): domain Bacteria; phylum Bacteroidota; class Bacteroidia; order JAESSM01; family NORP286; genus NORP286. The sequence continues at coordinate 360 of JAESSM010000092.1, forward strand.
GGATGTATTCACAGAGAAGATTGATTCACTTGCTTATTGTTTGTCGAATTTCTTTAACGATAAATCTCCTGGTGAATATTCTAGGGAGCTGATAACCGCAAGAAAAAATGGTGAACGGTATCACTTGATAAGAAAAAAAATATCCTATCCACAATTAAAGGTGATGAAAACTTGGCCCTTATTCAGAATGGGAAGGTTTAAGGGTGGATTTATCGTTGAGCAAAAAAATAAAAGGGTGAAGCCATTTAAAGCATTGGCTGCCCGAACAATCGGATACGTTAGAGAAGGTATTCAGCCGGTTGGAATAGAAGGTGCATTTGACGAACATCTCGCAGGTGTTGGTGGAAAGCGATTGATGCAGCGTATATCAGGTGGAATTTGGATGCCAATAAATGATGAGAACGAAATTGATCCACAGGACGGAAAAGACATACTAACTACCATCAATATCAACTTACAAGATGTGGCGGAGCAAGCCTTGCTTGAACAGTTAGTGAAATATAGGGCAGATCATGGATGTGTAGTGTTAATGGAGGTAAAAACTGGAGAGATCAAAGCGGTTGCAAATTTAGGTTGTGATAGTATTGGAGGTGGTTTTTATGAAAAATATAATTATGCAATTGGAGAAGCCACTGAACCTGGTTCAACATTTAAGCTAGCCTCAATTATGGCAGCACTTGAGGATGGATACATCAAGACTTCCGATACTATAGATGTCGAAAAAGGAAGAAAGCAATATTATGATAAAGTCCTTAAAGATGATAAAGAAGGAAAGTATGATAAAATAACCATTAAAAAGGCCTTTGAGATTTCTTCAAATGTGGGCTTGTCAAAAATAGTAAATGAGAATTATGCTAAAAATCCACAGGCATTTATAGATCATTTAAAAAGATTTCATCTGGATCAAAAAACTGGCATCCCAATTGCTGGTGAGGGAGAGCCTTATATCAGAGATCCTGGTAGTACAAATTGGAGTGGTATTACCTTGCCATGGATGTCAATTGGTTATGAAGTAAAGCTTACTCCGCTTCAAATTTTAACATTTTATAACACAATCGCCAATAATGGAAAAATGGTGAAACCGTTATTGGTAAAGGAGATTCGTTCGCGTGGGGAAGTGATCAAAAGGTTTGAAACTGAAGTAATTGATGAGGCGATATGCTCTAAAGAAGTTATCGATCAAGTAAAACCTTTATTGGAAGGGGTTGTTGAAAACGGAACAGCTGCAAATCTAAAAACTTTAAACTATAAAATTGCAGGCAAAACAGGTACTGCAAAAATTGCTGATCAGGTTCATGGATATAAGAAAAATGTAACCTATCAGGCATCCTTTGTGGGGTATTTCCCTGCGCAGAATCCTAAATATTCCTGTATTGTGGTTATTAAAGGTCCGTCTAATAGGATATTTTATGGAAACCTGGTTGCTGGTCCTATTTTCAAAGAAATTGCTGAAAAGGTTTTTGCGATGGATGTAGATATGCATGAATTGATAGTCAACAATGAAGAATCAGATGGTAAGAGGGTTCCATATGCCAAAGCAGGAAATAAGAGCGATGTAAAATTAGTTTATAACGAGCTAGGTGTACCTATACAAGACTCTAATGAATCCAATTGGATCATCACTAGAAAAACCAGGGACTCAATTGAGTTTGTGGAGAGGACCATTATACCCAATCTCGTTCCCAATGTCATTGGAATGGGATTGAAGGATGCACTTTATATCCTTGAAAATAGTGGGTTGACTGTAGAGGTAAAGGGACACGGGAAAGTTAGGAAGCAATCTCTAATAATTGGTTCTCGCATTACAAAAGGAAATGACATCAAGATCGATTTGAGTTAAGTGAAAAAGTTAAAAGACATATTATCAAATATTAAACCTCAAAAAATTATTGGGGAGATTGATATACCGATCAATAGGGTATGTTTTGATTCTCGTGAGGTAAAGGATAATTGTTTGTTTGTTGCGGTAAAAGGAACACAGGTTGACGGACATGATTTTATAGACAAGGCAATTGAAGGAGGAGCAAATTCTATTGTTTGTGAATTGTTGCCATCAAGCTTAAATGATAACCTTACTTACTTACAGGTAAAAGATGCCCAACAGATTTTGGGAGTACTAGTGTCTAATTTTCATGACAATCCTTCAAGCAAATTAAAACTTATAGGAGTAACCGGAACAAATGGTAAGACCACTGTGGTTACATTATTATTTGAACTTTTTAGGAAGCTTGGTTTTAAGGTTGGGCTCTTGTCAACAGTGAAATATCAGATCAATGACCAGATTTTTGAGTCAACTCATACCACCCCCGATAGCGTGAAGATCAATGAGTTAATGCAAAAAATGGTGAAGGAGGGCTGCGAGTATTGTTTTATAGAGGTTAGTTCTCATGCAATTCAACAAAAAAGAATAGCGGGACTTGATTTTAAAGGTGCTGTCTTTACCAACATTACACATGATCATTTGGATTATCACAATTCTTTTGATGAATATTTAAATATTAAAAAATCGTTTTTTGATGATCTGAGTTCTGATGCATTTGCATTGAGCAATTATGATGACAAAAATGGAGAGGTCATTTTACAAAATACCCAGGCAGGGAAAAAATCATTTAGTACTAAACGAATAACCGATTACAAAGCAAAAATAATTGAGAATCAATTTGAAGGGTTATTATTAAAAATTGATGATGAGGAAGTGTGGTTTCAATTGATTGGAGACTTCAATGCTTACAATATACTTTCGGTTTATGCTGTGGCTCGATTACTTGGGACAGATAAGATGGAGACGTTGACAACATTGAGCAGTTTAGGAAATGTCGAAGGTAGATTTGATTTTTTTCGCGCAGATCAAAATAAAGTTGGGATAGTGGATTATGCCCATACTCCTGATGCTCTAAAAAATGTACTGTTAACAATCAAAGCGATATGTACCAACAACGAGAATATCATTACTGTAGTTGGCTGTGGAGGTGATAGGGATAGAGCAAAAAGGCCAATTATGGCGGGCATTGCAACGGAGTTAAGCAGTAAAGTAATTCTTACTTCAGATAATCCCAGATCAGAAGATCCAAATGACATAATAGATGAAATGAAGCAAGGTGTAGAACATCAGAATGCGGTTCTTTCTATTGTGGATCGGAAAGAAGCAATTAAAACTGCATGTGCACTGGCTAAAGCTAATGATGTGATTTTAGTGGCTGGTAAAGGGCACGAAAAATATCAAACCATCAATGGCGAAAAACAACCCTTTGATGATATGAAAATTTTGAAAGAAACATTAAACATTACTTAATAACAATTAATAAGTGATCTACTATTTATTTCAGTGGTTAGAGAATGAGTTTCAGTTTCCTGGAGCAAGTGTATTTCAATACATTTCTTTTAGAACAGGTATGGCAGCGATATGCTCGTTAGTGATTTCTTTGTTAATAGGAAAAAAACTAATAGACGTTTTAATGTCATTTCAGGTAAAGGAAAGTGTACGGGAGTTAGGATTAGATGGTGAACAGCAAAAAAAAGGAACACCAACTATGGGCGGATTGATAATCCTTGCAGCGATATTGATTCCGTCATTGTTATTTGCGAAACTCCATAACATTTACATTGTGCTGATTCTGATTAGTACGGTTTGGTTGGGAACAATTGGTTTCATTGATGATTACATCAAAGTATTTAAACATAATAAAAAGGGTTTAGCAGGAAAGTTCAAGGTTATCGGTCAGGTAGGATTAGGGTTAATTGTTGCAACAACCCTTTATTTTCATCCTGATGTGGTGGTGAGGGATCGTGCTCCTGATGAGAAAGTGATTGTTAAAAAAGAAACTCAGAAGAATCAGATCAAACTACTGGCAAACAACCAAAATCTCAAAAATGATAACAGGTTAGCACATAAAGATAACTACAAAGGTGTTTTCACAGATGTAAGTGTTGATGAGCATTTTACAGATTTCTCCACTGCACCTTATAGTAATAATTTCGACCTATTTTCTATATCGCCTTACAATACTGATACCAATTCTGATTTGGATAAAAGATCAACTAAGACTACCATACCATTTTTTAAGTTCAATGAATTTGACTATTCAAATTTGATCAGCTGGATGGGTGATGGTTATGAAGCGTGGACGTTTCTAATTTATATTCCAATAGTTATTTTCATCATTACAGCTGTTTCAAATGGAGCTAATATTACTGATGGTCTGGATGGTTTGGCAACCGGAACTTCTGCAATAATTGCGGGGACAATAGGAATACTGGCATATGTTTCTGGGCACTACTTTTTCTCGAAGTATTTGAACATCATGTTTATACCAAACAGTGGTGAGCTGGTTGTTTTTATTGGAGCACTTATTGGCGCATGCGTTGGTTTCCTGTGGTATAATTCTTATCCCGCACAAGTTTTCATGGGAGATACAGGAAGTCTAACACTAGGAGGAGTAATTGCAGTTCTTGCAATTATGGTAAGAAAAGAATTATTAATTCCGATACTATGTGGTGTGTTTTTGGTAGAAAATCTATCGGTAATCCTTCAAGTAGGATACTTTAAGTATACCAGGAAAAAGTTAGGTGTAGGGCGCAGGATTTTTAAAATGGCACCTCTGCATCATCATTATCAATTACTTGGATATAACGAATCAAAAATTGTTACACGATTTTGGATTGTAGGTTTAATGTTAGCGGTGTTAACCATACTTACATTAAAACTTCGATAATGAACGGGAATGGTAAAACTGATAGTACTTGGAGGAGGAGAAAGCGGAGTCGGAACAGCTGTTCTGGCTAAAAAACAAGGTTATAATGTTTTGGTCTCAGATAGTGGTGAGATCAAGCAATATTATAAAGACGTTCTTCTAGATCTTGATATTGAGTTTGAAGAAAATCGACATTCTGAAGAGTTGATCTTTACTGCTGATGAGGTGGTGAAAAGCCCGGGAATCCCGGAAACAGCACCTCTTGTTCAGCAATTAAAAAGTAAAGGGATTCCGATTATTTCAGAGATAGAATTTGCTTGCAGATATACTGATGCAAAACTGATTGGAATAACTGGAACTAATGGCAAAACGACTACAACCCTTTTGCTGTATCACATACTAAAGAAAGCAGGGTTGAATGTTGGAATGGCTGGAAATGTTGGAGATAGTTTAGCAAAGCAAGTTGCGGACAACAATTTTGA
>JAESSM010000232.1 GCA_016764115.1 Bacteroidia bacterium
ATAAGTATGATGATATTTTTGAGATTGCCCCTGGTCTCTCATCGCTTTTACCTTTTCAGCGATCTCGGCATTGTTTGTTGTAATGGCCCCTCCTTCTCCATAAGCACCTAAATTCTTTCCAGGATAAAAACTGAATGAAGCAGCATCTGCCAATCCTCCGATCTTTTGCCCATTAAATTCAGCCAAATGTGCTTGAGCAGCATCCTCAAACAACAAAATATTTCTTTTTTCAGCAATTTCTTTTAAAGCAGCCATATTTGCGGGTTGACCGTACAGGTGAACTGCCAATATTGCTTTTGTATTTTCTGTTATTGCATCTTCTACTTTTGTAGGATCAATATTGTAGCTATCTGCTTCACAATCAACAAAGACCGGCTTTGCACCACATAAGGTAATTCCCCAAATAGAAGCAATAAATGTATTTGCAGGAACAATTACTTCATCACCAGGTCCTATATCGTAAGCCCACACAACCAAATGGTTACCATCTGTTCCTGAGCTAACTCCAAGACAATGATCTACATTATGAGCTTCAGCAAATGCATTTTCAAATGCCTGTACTTTTGGCCCTAAAATGTAGGCTGTATTTTCTAATACATCACTTATTTCCTTTTGTATCTCCTCCTTTACTTGGCTGTAATTAGCTTTTAAATCTAAAAATGGAACTTTCATGTCAATTTATTTTCTAAAATTAAATAATCGGCAAAGATAGTATTTATTTTACAGATTTACTCTAAAAACCATAGCTTATGCCTCCTGAAATAGTATTGGTTTTACCTCTAAAAACATCAGGTGTATACACATTTAAGCTATCGCCTGAAATATTTGCCATTGAATAAGAAATATGTGTATAAACGCCATTCATAAGTTCATATTTTACCTTCATCGTAAAAGTTGAGTTTTTCCATTCAACCTTATCCATGAAAGGCAAACCAAGGCCACTAACCCCTACCCCTGTATAAATATAATCTGTTCCTATCTCTGCCTTGAGATAATCAACTATTATGTTTAATCCTCTAATCGGCTTCCATGCAAGTGAAAAATATAACTCACGGGCATTATCTCCTAAGTAGTGCCCTAAATTGTATTTATTTGATTCAAAAGTAGTAGTAGGAATAAAGTGATTGTATGTAATTGGATTTGTTCGAGTATACTCTGCTGTCAATGAGATATTTTGATTTGCAATATTGCTAAATCTGCTTCCTAATTTAAAACTAAGCCAATTCGATTGATTTGACTTATCGAAAATATTAAACAATCCAATCTCATCAATAAACAAGGAACTATATAAATGTAATTTCTTAATTTGTCTTGAGCTCACATCCAAAAACATTTGAGCATTTTGACCTGTATAGTTAAACTGACCCATAGTTCCAGTCTGCTGATGATCAATTGATTTATAAAAGAATACAGGAATTAGATAGGCCGGGTGTATTCCTATATCACTATATACTACCGAGTTCCCAACTGATATATTCAAGTGTTTCATTGGAGTAAAAGTGAAAAAATTAGCAGCTAAATATTTTTCATAAAAAACTTGGCGTGTACCGTTCTGAAAAGTATAAGATCTTAAACTGTCTATTTCTTCTGACACCAGCCAGCCATGAACGTAGTTAAAATCAAACCACTTAACAGGACTTATATTTAATTTCAATTGTGCAAATGATGGAGTTCTGCCTGAAAAGATATTAGAGCCATTGTAATTATTACCCCAAACTAAATGATCTTTAATAAGCGCAACAGAACCCCAATTCCAGTCATATGTAAACCCACCTCTCATTTCGCTATAATCATTTCTTGAGTGATAATTAACGCCCATTCTTTGAGTTTTAATCTCTTCACCTACCAGCTTCTTACTTTCAGTGTTATCTCTTAAGCTTGTATAAAAACCAAAGTGCTTACCAATTGTACCAAACACTTCTCCACCTATCCATCTATGGTAAAAGTCATTAATACCATTTATAAAATAATCAGCACCAACTACAGGATTTATTGCCATTTTCAGCAACGAATCCTGATAATAAAACAAAGGTCTTCGTTTAATATCAAACAACTTATTGCCTTCTTTCACATCATAATAATTTAGAAAGAACTCCAAATCCTCTTTTTGAGTTTTATTCAATATTTCTTTTTGCTCATTTACTTCTTTTAATTTTAAAGCAATGTGTTTGTTAGAATAGGGTTTAACAGAGCTATTAATATTGATTAGATGATGATTTGCCATATCATCGAGAAAGTCATAAATAGTTATATAGGAGGTATGCTCATATACTACCTGTCCAAAAGAAAGAGAAGTAGACCAGAAAATCACAATCAATAATGCAAGAAATGTCCTATTTATCATGACCAAAACTAATAAGAAATTGAAAATGTGGAGAGAAGTTGATGATTAGGTTAAGCTATACTCTACCCCATTATGGGTTACTTTCTGAGCACGGGCATAAGTATATATTTTATCAATAATTTCTACTGTTTTTAAACCCTCAAAACCATTTGTGGCAATAACCCCCTTGTTTGTAAGTACATCAACAACATTTTCGTAAACTTCTCCATGGTTTGACATTGAGCCTTGATAATGGCCGTAATCATTGGCTGAGTTACCCTTAGGCAAATTTGTTATCTCAAAACCTTCGATATTTTGATATTCCAATTCGTTTAAATACTGACCACCAACTTTCACAGTACCTTTTTCACCAAAAACAGTAATTGATCCTTCCATATTTTTATTATAGCTATTTACAGTATAACTAAAAGAACCTATTGCTCCACTAAAAAATTCTAGTATAACTGCTCCCGTATCTTCAAATTCAATGGTATCAAGATGTGCAAAGTTTCCTGTGGCAGCATAAACCTTTTTAACATCACCTAACATCCAATAAATCAAATCAATAAAATGGCTGAATTGCGTGAATAATGTACCCCCATCTAGCTCTCTAGTACCTTTCCAATCAGAATTATTGTAATAATCGAAATTTCTATTCCAAAAACAATTAACCTGAGCGCTTAATATTTTACCTAGCTTACCCTCATCAATTGCTTTTTTTAAAGCCGCTACTGGAGGATTAAACCTATTTTGCTTTACTATAAATAAGCGTTTATTGGCTTTCTCCGCCTCATTGATCATTCTTCCACAATCTACAACCTTTATAGCCATCGGTTTTTCGCATAATACATGGAATCCTGCCCGAAACGCTAGTATAGAATGCTCTGTATGTAATCCATTTGGTGTACAAATAGAAACAACATCAATTTCGGAATCTTTTAATAATTCATCTATTGAAGTATACGCTGTTGAGGAATATTGCTGGGCTAACTGGTCTGCTTTTGAAGAATCTGTATCGCATACAGCTTTTAAACATCCATTTTTAGAAATGTGTTCTGCATGTCTTTCACCAATTCTACCACACCCTACTAAAGCAAAGTTTAGGGAACCCATAATTAAGTACTTCTTATCTTATTCGCAAGAATATTATAAACGCCCTTGTAGAAGTATTTCAGATCAGTGAATATTGGGTGTTGCTTTGAATCCAAAAGATATTGTCTTTCTGCTTCAATCGATTCATCCATACCTTGCATTAGTAAAGCAACATACGGTGGAATACACCCAGGCTTATGGCTTAACCTCATACCCTTAACATCTTCAGGGTAATCATGAAATACCTTTTTACTCAACGGTCTGATGCCAACCAACTTCATTTCACCTCTTATTACATTAATAAGTTGAGGAATTTCGTCTATCCAGAACTTCCTAAAGAATCTCCCCCAGGATGTTATTCGAATATCATAGGCTGGTTTACCTATATTGCTGTACCCATTCATCTTAAGTATATAATCTTGAAGATACTCTGCATAAGGGTGCATAGTCCTGAATTTATATACATTAATTGTATTTCCGTTTTTACCAACTCTTTGCATTTTGAATATAGGGCCATAAGATGGATGAGGATCTGTAGAAGGTTGGGAAACTTTTCTAGTCACAAAATAAGTCAGTCCATTAATCTCTTTGTAAGTATCAATTTCAAAGCCACAATACACCAAACGTCCTAAAGCTTCAGCCATAGTCAATACCCTGTTTCTCCCATGAGTAATAGAAAAATAAATTCTCTTTAGATATGGAAGTTTGGGAATTACTCTTTTGAAAATGAAATCAACAAAATAATATGGACGACTAATAAATCTTGGATATTTATTTAAAATCCTTCTTCTTCTTAAAAGAAATGTCTCTACGCAACCAATAAAAACGCCTCCGTTTGGTAATTTTGAATTTACTGAGATGAAAAACTTATTGATTCTTTGGATATCATTAATACGTTGAAGATTAACGTACGCTTTGTAAGTATCATCATACAAATAATCAACTTCAAATATGGAAACAGTTTTTTGAACTGTCGAAGTTTGATGATCCTCCAGATCAACATAGTCGCATATTAAATCATACGCACCTACCCCGGCTTCTTGAATGATTAAGTTTTCCAATTAAATTAATTGATTGAATTTGGCGTGGGAATGCAAAGGTAACTAAATAAATGGTTTTTTGAAATCTATTATACTGAGATACTACACTAAATTTACGTATAATTGAATGCCTCTTTACACTATTATTACTACTATAAGAGTGGGATTTAAATAAATTATTATTGGCTACAATCAAAATTGTGAAAGTAATAAGCCTATTGATTGCCTGAACAACTGATACTATAATTTACATAAAATTAGTACTATAAGAAGGGTCGGATTTTACCTGCTGGGCACTTTCTGGATAATTTTCAACAAACCACACAAAAAAAGAAGTAACGTCTATTTTTTCTGAAAGCATTTTATCAGCTCTTTCTCTCCACTTAGGCTTTATATTAGAAACCTCAAGTAATTCTTTAACCTTTTTCATAAGCTTATCAGGGTTGTTAGTTTTTACACCATAAGTTAAATCATACTGATGCTCTAATTCTTCCAATACACTAATTTCTCCTGCAAAATCACTATACCGAACTGATGGAGTTCCAAGGATTGCAGCTTCTACAGTCATACTTTGACTATCTCCAACCAGAAGGTTAGCAAAACTTAGCGCATGATGCATAAGGGAAGGATTAATTCTAAATCTGAATTGTTCAAACCGAGGAGCTAATTGTCTTTCAGACGATATGTAAACTTTGCCTTTTGGCTGTAATATCTCTAATAAGTTATCCACTAAATTATCATTTAAGCCCTGAATATTAACATCATGACTCGCAGTTAATGCAGACAATCTCAAGATATAATATGGTCGATCGTTTTCTATTAATTCTGAAACTTTATTAATATCAGGCTTAAAATAATTTGGATGAAGGTAGGCAAGTTTGTGATAGCCTGCATAACCGATTTTTTTCTTATTATATCTACCATATTCGCAAAGATGAGGTGTAAGAATATGTGTAGCAAAAGGCAATGTTGGGTGACAAAATTCTGGATGAACAGCTAAATCATCTTCAATAGTTATAATCGAGGGTATACCAGTTACAAAACCAATGTGAGCTATTGATGGCTCGCTTCCTATCATCAGATCTGGCTTGAAATTCTTTACTATCGGATACAATCGAAAATCCCTTATTAACAAATCATAAAAGCTATGAGCTAGAATCGAAAATCTATTCTTTTGTCTTTTTTTATTAGCAACACGTTGAATATTTTGGTATTCAAAGCCTTCATTTTTAATAAGCTCTTCTAAAATATCCTTTTCTTTAATGAGTACCAATAACTTATGTCCATTTTCTTCAAGCCTCTTGATTATATTCTTATATAGATGAAAATGTGCAGGATGTCCTAAAAAGATTAAAAATTTCTTCATTTTCAACTATAACTCCAAATAATAATATTGATTATCAGTCTAAGTAATTCAATTAAATAATTGCAACAGCTCACTCTGAGTTGGAAAATTTATCAATACCGCACGTCTTGGTCCATGAAAAACAAACATACTTCCCGCAGCTACCGCAGAAGCATTACCTTTCTCTACTGCTTCCTTGAAATCATTTAAGCTAGAAGCTCCACCTAAGGCAACCACTGGAACATTTACTGCGTCAGATATCCTCCGAACAAGATTAATATCATAGCCCTCCATCATACCATCCCTTTCGACTGAATTAATTAAAATTTCACCAGCACCTTTCTCAGCCATTAACACTGCTAATTCCACCGGATCAATTCCTGTGGCTTTAGTTCCTCCATATATATAAGCCTGTTCTTTAGAAAAAAGTTTCTTTTTTACATCTATAGATACTACAATAGTTGAAGTACCAAATTCTTCGGCAGCTTGTCGGATAAAATCTGGGTTTTCAACAGCATAAGAATTCAGACAAACTTTTTCAGCCCCTGCATTAAGAATTTTTCTGATACTTTCTATACTGCGAATGCCTCCCCCTACAGCAAAAGGCATATTACACTCATCTCCAATCCTTTGAACCAATTCAATATCAATCGTTTTTTTCTCCGTTGATGCTGTAATATCAAGAAAAATCAGTTCATCCGCATTTTTATCATTAAAGATCTTTACAGCATTCATGGGATCACCTACGTATGTGTAATCTTTAAATTTTACAGATTTTACCAATCCGAGGTTTTTAAGTAAAAGACAAGGTATTACGCGAGGTCTAAACATGAATTGCTGCCTAAAATAAAGGCTGCAAAGCTATAAAAATTCGCTTTATATTTTAGCAAAATTTCTAATCAGTTCAAGTCCATCTTCATGACTCTTTTCAGGATGGAATTGTGTACCGTAAATATTACCTTTCTGAATACTTGATGTAAATTCAAATTCGTAAGAAGTCGTGCCAAGTATTTCTGACTGATCAGCACAGCTGACATAATAACTATGTACGAAATAGAAAAGGGAATCATTTGTATGTCCATTCAGTAAAACATTATCTTTTTGTTTTACAACTGAATTCCATCCCATATGCGGAACTTTAAACTTACTATCTTTATGATTGAACTTCTTAACCTCTCCTTTGATCCATTTTAGCCCTTCAACATCTCCCTCCTCACTATGATCCAGAAATAATTGCATTCCCAAACATATTCCCAGGATAGGAGTTTTGTCCGTTAAGACTTTTTTTGCTAATGCAGTATCTATACCTGATTCCTTAAGTTTACTAATCCCTTTTGCGAAATGACCAACTCCAGGTAAAATTAGCTTAGATGCTTCTTCAATATCCGTTAAGGATTCTGATATTTTTGCAGGAACATTGATCTTCTTGAATTTATTCAATACTGATCTTAAATTCCCTAATCCATAATCTACAATTACAATCATACCAAAGCAAAGTTATCAATCTTTCGCATATTTTTCAAAAAGGATTTTAGGAATTAAATGCATTGCCGCTGCAATTTTCAAAGGTTTTTTGCAGGCCTTAATAATTGAATAATAAGTAGGATAATCATGATAAGTTTTGAGTGGAGCACTCATAATCTGATCAAATTCTTCCTGAGTAAAACCCAACTTCTTTATCACATATTCAATTAGTTCTTCTTTATATGGGTAAGGATCTTTAATCTCTTCCAAAACATCTTTGCGTGTTCTTTGTTAAGAACGGACAAGCGCAGAATATTCAACTTTCCTTTTGTACATATTGAATTTTTACGATAAATAATTTGATTGAAAAAAGTGAATATAATGAGATCTATGATGATGCCCTCCGTAATCTTCCCAACCTGTTTCCATTTTCTTTAAGTAATTCAATGATATCTAAAATAAGTTTTTGATTCAGCCCCTTTATTCCAAAATCGTGGTAAGCGTTCAGTTTTGAAACACACAAAATGAAATACCTGTCTTTTCCATTAAGTAAACTTTATATCTTTTGCCTGTCTGGCTTGGCCTTATTGGGATGCACTGGCAGCATCTTTCATACATTTAGCTTTGGCTTTTATATTAGCTGCATTGGCCATACACTCACAATAGGTAGAAGTAACTTTCTCAACCTTATATGCTGGGCTGTTGTTGCATGAACTTAAAATCAGTAATCCTATCGTTGCTGTTAATATTTTGGCTCTATTCATTATCGTTAATTGTTAATTAGATGATCCATCTAATATTTTCAAAAGCTTCAGCATAATCAACTCCAATTTGAGTACCCCTCACTTTTGCCAATCCTTTTATAAAATCATCATCTTTGTAGTTTCTATAATTCTGTGATTCATATTCACTTAGAGCCTTGACTTTTGCCTCCAAGTGAACATCTTCCAAAATGCAGTGCATATTATTGGTAAATGTAAAACTGTTCCAGGGCATCTCATAACCAACCATTCGTGTATTCTTAAATGCCCTTACACCTTCACAATGTATTGTTTGGTGGTCTTGGTGTACATCTTTCGAATTGGGGAGGAAAACCAAATCAGGAGCTATTTGTTTGTTTAAAGCAACTAAGTTTTCAAGTATCAGCTGCCTGTTTACAGGGAATTCTCTTACAGGATAATCATAAGTGATCAATCTTTCTTCAGTTATTCCTAAATGGGTAATTGACATTTTTAGTTCTTCGAACAACTTGTTTTCGTCAAACTCACTTTGGAGAGATTTATTACATGGTGAAAAGGCAACATACCAAACCTCACTTCCTGATTCGATTAATTTTTTAACCGTGCCTCCGCAACCAAACTCAACATCATCAGGGTGTGGTGCAAGCGCAATTACTTTTTTTAATCCTTCTATCATTAATTTGAAATTATAGAATCATCAAATATTCTAATTTTCTGTATCATAGCCAACTTTATTCATAATTGGACCAAATTTATCATAAAGCAAACTCAAGCTTTCTGCATCAAAATGTTCTTTCCATTCCTCAGCATTACCCTGTCTTATAAATGGAATTGAAGTATCAATTTTCATTTTTTCATGAAGCTCTTTTCTTTCATTATTAAACTTCTTCATGTTTTCGATAGAACTGTATTCAATCGCTTTTTCTATCAGATACTCATCCTTTTTAAGGTCAAAAAAATCTGCAATTTTGTTCAATGCTAAACTAGTATTTGTTCTAAGGTCCTCATATTTTATAAGTAAAAATCTATTATCGTCATGACCAATGCCTCCTATCCAACTACCAACATGCTCTTCCCATGAACCAAAATTGGAATAAATACCCTGACTGTATTTCCCATGAATAAAATCTTTCAAATAATCTTTGAAAATTATATTTTCTGGTATTCTTTTATCCCTTTTCAATAAATAATAATAGGAAACTGCAACACTTCTAGGATCACGTACCAGATATACCACTCTCTTATACCGGGGATCAAAAACTTCATGACTCTTAAGTACTCTTGGAGAACTAATTGAATCTATTCTGTTTGACAATTTAAAATCTTCAATAGAACCAACTATTTTCCAATAAGTACTATTGGTCAAAGGTTTATCTTCTTTGTTTATTAAATTAGCAACAAGAAAACGAGTCCATGTATTTCCACTTCTGGGATAGGAAACTATCATATTATCGTCAGCCCTAATTTCGTGTAATCGAGATTTTACAGGATAAATTCTAAGGCCGGTAAATCGATATAATATCTGATTTACTCTTTCAAAGAGCAGAACTTTCTTTTTTAAACTATCCGTTAAATGCATTCCCTAACAATAATCTTCAGCCAACTGCTTATCGCTAACATTCTCAAAATGATTATCTCTCATATATTCCAAAATCATCTTATAAACGTCTTTATATCCCTTAAACTTATAATCACTGAAGAATTTATTGTGCCATAATATTGAAAACATAGTATTCTCCTTATTCGATTCGAGAAAATCCATGACATTCTTACCTGCACTTTCCGAGGAAAGTTTTTGGTAATGCCATAACGATGCATCCATCACGTGCAAAGGTATTGAAACTACATCCAATTGTCTATTTAAATCCATATCAAATGGCTTAAAAGGCATTGAATAACTATTTCGAAACCCTGTTATTTCAACAAAGCCCAAACTGAAGTCCATTTTAATGCCTGCCTCTTCCATTTCTCGTAAAGAGTCAGGTATTTTTATTTTTAAAAAGTGATTTCTGTTCAGCACTGTTGCCCAACCAAGTTTCTCCAATTCAATACCATACGAATCATTGGAAAAGCTCTTATGCAAACCATTGTTAAACCCTCTTCTTTCAATTTCTTTAATTAAGGCCTGTACTTTGGTGCTTTTTATATCGTAATCCGCATTATGCACGGTTCCATGGACTTTCCCTTGATTCACCAACCAGAAAAATGTTGATCTCACTCCAAACTGATCTTCAATGTCCATAATCTTATTCAGATTGAGCCAATTTGATTTTCCAATCATTTCATTGTACAACAATTTTAGTAGAACATCCAATCTAAACTTTTTGATTGCATAAAATCCATCTTGAAACAAGGAGCCATAAAATGTATCATTGTCATGAGAAACAAAGAACTTATTGCGATGATGAGGTCTTTTGTAATGAGAATTAATTTGGGGTAACTGATCATACAGTTTATCGAAATACTGTGCTACTAGATTTTGATTTATACAATTATATTTATGCTGATAGCTATCTCTGTAACTAAAACGTCCATGTTGATCTGATTTCTCCTCACCATACTCTTGTAAACAATTGATCATATAGAAACTTGTAGAGAGATAATCAGGTTTATTCTCTTTATTGTAGATCAATGGTTCTTTTTCAAAGAAATTTGTAAAAGAGAATGTTTTTGAATTTAAATTGCCAATGAACTTTTCGGAAATCTGCACATCCCCGCTTTCATTAGAACTTATTGTTATATCCGAGTCATTTTCAACAAAATCTGATTCAAAACC
>JAESSM010000093.1 GCA_016764115.1 Bacteroidia bacterium
ATTTCCGGCTTTCATTTTTTGCAGTTTGCTTCACTGTATTTTCTGCTCCGTTTCCATTTAAGAAAAATGAAAAGGTATCACTTCTTAAACCCAATCGTAATGTTTCTACAGGGATTACTTCATTCGGAGCAATATTTCCAAGATTAACATTAGCTCCCAATAGTTTAATAAAATATATTTGTTGAGGTTTTAAAGGAGCTTCCCACAAGATCTGATCCTGGTCAATTTTAGTTAATATTTCCTGAACAAGACCTGATCTTACTTCACCTGTACCTCTGTAAAGTCCAACATTACCACTTTCTCGTGCTTCTGCAATAACTTTCCATGCACCGGCCTCAATTTCTTTTTGGATAAATTCTATCCACTTATATGGCGGATAAATCACATCCGCATCCTTAGATCCTACTTCAGAAAGTACAGTTACTTGTTTTGATAAATCTTCTATGTACTTGCATTTTTCATCATGCTCCATTGTCATAGAACCATCGGATACTTCACAAAACTCCAGATCGTATTTATCCAGTAACTTTTTGTAGTCATCATACTGACCTCTAACTACAAATGCCTCAAACAATGTTCCACCAAAATAAGTCTTAATGCCTGCATTCTTGTAAGCAGTTAACTTATCTTTAAGATTAGCTGTAACAAATGAGGTTGCCCAGCCGAATTTCACAAAATCTGTAAATTCTGCGGACATAGAAATGAAATTCTCTACTTCATTAATGCTAAGTCCTTTGTCCATCACCATTGTGATGCCAGCTTCTCTTGGTTTGCTGGTCCTCTCTGGAAGGTCGTTCAATGAGTAATTCACACTTAAAATTATTTAGATGGCAAATTTAAGAAGAAATTTGGAAAAGAGAGTAAATTATGGCTTATATAGGTTTATGAGATCTTGAATGATCTTATTGTTTTTTAAGTGGGGATAGTGTTCAAAGATCAAGTTATGTTTAGAGTAATCTCTAGTTAATGCTTGTTCTAAATAAACTGCGCCTTCTTTGTATTTATTTTGCTTGAAGAAATATACAGATATCAAATAATAATAATCTACAAATTCAGGATTATGCCTGATACCTTCAAATAAAGTATCAATTGCTGTATCAAGTTGCTTGTCTTCAAATAAAGCATAAGACCAATCCATCCAGATATCTGTACTTTCCGGAGCGAGTTCTGCTACTCTTTTATATGCACCGGTTGCAGACTCAACATTGCCAAGTTTTGCCTCAGCATCTCCAAGTGCATGCCAATATTCCGGATTTTTACTATCTAGTTTTATAGATTTTTTAAAGAAATGAATAGATTCAAACCATCTCTCTTCGTTTTCTAAAGTTATTCCAATACCAAACCATGCTTCAGCCAATTCAGGGTCAATTTTGGTTGCTTTTTTATAAAAAGAACGGGCCTCGTCCATTTTTTCCAGCTTCTCATAACATTCTCCTATATTATAATAGGTTACCGCTTCAGGAGATTCATATTCGAAAGTACATTTGTAAATTTCAATAGCATCCTCATATTTCTCCATGTTGGCCAATGTATTGCCTTTGTTGAAATGAGCAGCAGCAAAATTCTCTTTTATCAGGATAGCATAATCATATGCCATGATAGCCTTGTCGTATTTCTCTAACTTATTATAAACATTTCCTAAATTATACCAAGCTGCATAGGAGTAAGGTTCTTTATCAATAAATTGGTCGTAGAATTCAATGCTCTCTTGAGACTGATTGATCAGATCATAGCAAAATGCTATTTCATAGAGTATCTCTTCATTGTTTGGATTTTCATCTAAACATTGTTTTAGTAAGCGAATCGCTTTTTCGAAATTTCCCTGGTTTTGATATACAGTAGCCAGGCAAAGATAAATTTCATCTTTATCTTCAGATATCGGTAAGGCTGTAGTATAACACTTAATGGCTTCATTATAACAACCCAGGTAATTGTAAGCATCTCCTCTAAGCAATAATATATCAGGGCTGGATGGTTCTAATACTTCAGCTTTGTCTAAAACTTCAAGCGCTGTTTTGTAGTCTGTTGTATTGATTAGGATCTGTGCTTTCTTTATAAGAAAAGTAGCATCAAAGGAATATTGCGATATGGCATATTTTACAACACGAAGAGCTCGAACAGGATCGTGTTTATCAAGGTAGTAATCAATAATATTTTCAAAAGCATCAGGTTCAAAGAAATATTGATCCTTTTTTCGTAGCATTTCTTCAAACCGTTGAACGGAAGATTTCTGATCTTCTTCGTTAAATTCGTCTTCAAACTCTTCTCTCATCTATCGTAGGATAAAATTAGTTTTTACGAATATACTACAAATACCCCAATTTTCAGTACGAAATCAACCCTACTTTTCAACAAGTC
Organism: Bacteroidia bacterium; assembly: GCA_016764115.1. Lineage (GTDB taxonomy): Bacteria > Bacteroidota > Bacteroidia > JAESSM01 > NORP286 > NORP286. The sequence continues at coordinate 2,359 of JAESSM010000093.1, forward strand.
CATGGGGATAACTCCTACTATTTATACTATATTTGTTATACTATATTTGTCACAAAAATGTTATAGTAAAAGCGATATAATCCTTACAGGACGTGGATGACAAAAAAATTTATTTTGCTTCTGATTTTCACTTGGGTTCTGATCATTTCGGGAATTCATTAGAAAGAGAGAAGCGAATTATTCGTTGGTTAGACCATATAAAAAATGACGCCGCTGAGCTGTATTTGGTTGGTGATATATTTGAGTTTTGGTTTGAATATAAACGTGCGGTACCTAAAGGATTTGTTAGGTTGTTAGGTAAGTTAGCTGAGATATCCGATTCGGGAATACCCATTCATTACCTTACAGGAAATCATGATATTTGGTTAAAAACATATTTTCAGGAAGAACTTAACTTTAAGGTTTACTTTGAACCAGTTATCAGAGATATTAATGGCTTGAAGTTTTACATTGCTCATGGTGATGGCCTAGGCCCAGGAGATTTTGGCGGTAAGTTTGTGAATAGCATAATGAAGAATGGCATTGCCAAATGGTTGTTTGGTAAGATTCATCCTGACTTGGGAATTAAGTTAGGGTATTACTTCTCACATAAAAGTGGAGTTAAAAGTAAAAGAAATGGAGAATTATATCACGGTGATGATAAAGAGCTATTGGTACTGCACTCAAAGTCAGTTCTGGAAAAAGAGCATGTTGACTTTTTCATATTCGGACACCGACACATGGCTTTAGATATGAAATTAACCGAAACTTCCCGCTATGTGAATTTAGGAGATTGGTTTGATATCAACAGCTATGGCGAATTAGATGGCAAGAATTTTGAACTAAAATATTTTGAACAAGAGTTACCAGTGTGATGATTTGCAAAATGAGGTAACTAAATTTTTTTGAGTAAAACTCTAAATCCTAATATCTAAACCCTAAACAATGTCAGATGTTCAAAATACTGAAGTATAAAAGTGAACATTTTGGATTTATTATTTTGTTAGCGAACATTGAATAAGATAAAATGAATCGATATTTAAATTTAGCTTTATATTTAATTATAGCTTTCATAGTTCTATCCTGTAACAAAGTAAAAATGCATGAGAATAAAATTGAGGGCGAATATTGGAAAGTTAAAAAGTTCATAGTTAACGATATTGATTCTACTGAATATGTAAAATATTCATCTGTATTGGGATATAGATTTGCAATTGAAGATGATTATAGAGGAAAGTTAAATAAGTTTCATCGAATTTACGAAGTGGCTGCAGATGGTTCTGAGACGTCTTTTGGCCATTGGGGCAGAAGAGAGAAAAATAAAATGTTCTTAGGTGTCGAATACAAGACTGAAGAAACTGGACCATTTTATCATGACCATTATTATCACGCTTTCGATATTATCTCAATTAAGAAAGATAAGATGAAGTACAAGCTAAAATTAGATGATGATACTTATGAAATTGAATTTGAACGATAATCGTTCGCTAACCGTGCTTTGCATCAACGTTAATTTGTTATAGTTTAGTATTTAGGGTTTAGTGCTTAGTATTTCAGTACAAAATAGGAAACCAATTAACAAATTACTACAATAGCTGTATGATCTTTATTCAAATATTTTTCATTTTTCTGCTAAACCTAACATCTCAGGAATTAAAGCTGGTAAAGAGTCTTCCGATGCAGGCAGTAGCCTTCACAACAGATAACACAGGGAATTACTATAGCGTGTCTCTCCAAAATGAGATTCTTAAACATCAACAGGATGGAACATTACTTGCTACTTATGATGATAAAACCAGAGGAGAAATAAGTTCGGTTAATACTTCCATTCCTTTAGAGTTGTTTTTGTTTTATCAGGATCAACATCAAATTGTATATCTGGATAATACGATGAGTCAAAAAAGTACCATTGATCTTGAGCAGTACGATCTTACGCAAGTATCGTTAGCCTGCCCTTCTTATGATAAAGGCATTTGGGTATATGATGAATTTGATTTTGAGCTTAAAAAATATGATAATAAACTCAACTTGGTTCATAAAAGTGGAAATTTGAACTCAATAGTCGGAACATCTATGGCTCCTGATTATTTAACTGAAAATAATGATTGGGTATATTTGAATAATCCAGCTTCCGGAATTTTGGTCTTGGATATTTATGGAACTTATTCTAAAACCATTCCTATTTTGGCAATAGATGAGTTTCAGGTAAAGGGAGATTATATCTATTACTTAAAAGAAAACGAACTACATTCCTATAATGTTAAAACACTTGAAGATCATCTAATACCAGTAGAGGGAAATGTCGAATTTAATTCGGTAAGAGTGGAAAAAGAAAGAGTGTTTTTAATGACCAAAGATCAATTATACATTTATAAGTATCATTGATTTATTTCAATAAACCGTTCAATATCTCTTGTTTTACCCATAATGAGCATGGTATCGGTATCAAACAAAACGGTATCTGATCTGGGAACTCCTAGTATGTGAATTTCTTTTACCGTTTCTCCATTTTTTGTAACATCAAACTCTCTCTTGACAGTAATAAGGTTGAGGTTATATTTCTTTCTTAAGCTTAGGTCGATCAATGTTCGGTTTGAAATTTTTGGCGGAGTTTTCACTTCTACAATTTCATATTCATCGGGAAGTTGTAAAGAAGATACAACGCTAGGATTGATAAGTTTTTCAGCTACAGCTACACTTACCTCATCCTCAGGAGAGAGAATTTCTGTAACACCCACTTTTTCGAGTATCATTCTTTGATGTCGGTTCATTGCTCTTGCGATGATCCTTTTACAATTCATCTCCATTAATAGAACTGTAGTTAATAAAAGCCCATCAAAGTTTTCACCAATGGCCACCACCACAGCGTCCATTTCCTGAACATTCTGGCCTCTCAAAGCTCTAATATCTGTGGCTTCCATAGTAACTGCATATGCCACATCTTCACGAATATTATTTACTGATTCTTCTCGGTTATCGATGGCTAATACTTCAGCACCACGCTGAGCAAGTACTCTAGCAATAGCGCTTCCAAATTGTCCTAGTCCTATAACTGCAAACCGATGCATTTTTTAAACTGATAATTACTAATCTATAATTGTTAATTGATCACTGATTAAGTGCTTGATCCAAATCTTCAATTAAATCTTCAATGTCTTCCACTCCCACACTCAACCTTATTAATGAATCTGTAACCCCAGTTTTCAATCTTTCTTCCAAAGGTATTGAAGCATGTGTCATTGATGCGGGGTGTCCCACCAATGATTCAACTCCACCTAATGATTCAGCTAATGTAAATAATTTAGTTTTAGAAACTACTTTAAAAGCGGCTTCCAAACTATCATCTTTTAATGTAAATGAGATCATGCCTCCAAAATCTTTCATTTGGTTTTTGGCAATATCATGATTTGGGTGATCTTCAAATCCCGGCCAATAGGTTTTTACAATTTTAGGATGATCTCTAACGAAATTTGCAATAGCTCTACCATTTTCACAATGGCGCTGCATTCGTAAATGTAATGTCTTAATTCCTCTCAGTACCAAAAAGCAATCCTGTGGTCCGGAAACCGCGCCACAACTATTTTGAATAAAAGCAAGTTGTTCGGCAAGTTCATCATCATTACAAACAATACATCCCATAACAACATCAGAATGTCCACCAATGTATTTTGTTATGGAGTGCACAACCATGTCGGCACCTAAATCCATTGGGTTTTGTAAATATGGTGATGCAAAAGTATTGTCGACACCTAAAAGACAATTATTATTCTTTGCAATTTCGGCCGCACCCTTTATATCTATTATGTTCATCATTGGATTGGTCGGTGTTTCAACCCAGATCAGTTTGGTTTTTTCATTTACATATTCTTCAATTTTTGAAGAATTTCCCATTTCAATGAAATGAAACTTAATACCAAAATTCTCAAATATTTTTGTGAATATTCTGTAAGACCCACCATATAGATCATTGGTGGAGACAACTTCATCTCCCGGTTTCAACGTCTTGATGATAGCATCAATAGCACCCATTCCGCTGCTAAAGCATAAACCATGTTTTGCATTTTCCAAAGCTGCCAAATTGTTCTGTAGAACTTCTCTTGTAGGGTTTTGCGTTCTTGAATATTCAAACCCCTTATGTTCTCCTGGTTTTGCCTGAACATAAGTTGAGGTTTGAAAAATAGGTGTCATGATCGCTCCAGTAGATGGGTCAGGCTCTATTCCTGCATGCAGTGCTTTTGTTCCGAATTTCATTGATCCAATCGTCTAATTGTCGAGCAAAACTATATAATCCTTTTGTTATTTCAATAGAAATTAATCATGTAATTTAATTCGGTCATTTTTGTAGTAAACTTTGCAGCGATTTAATCTGTGATTTTATTCATTAAACAGAAATAAAACATAATAATAGTTGATTTTAAACAAATATTAACTTGTATATTTATATAACCATATACATTTAAGAATATAAGAAACTTTTATTTTAAAAAA
>JAESSM010000094.1 GCA_016764115.1 Bacteroidia bacterium
AAAGGAAAAAAATAAAAGGGAGGTGTCAAGGCATAGTGTTCAAATTAGTCCTTTGGGTATTAGTATGGCTTACAGATTTTAGCTAGTTTTATATAATGGATAAACCGGCACCTGAATTCACTAAACTAATTGACCTTGCTTCTGAAAGGCTGGGTGGGCAAACTTTGCTTTGTAGCGATGATTTTTTTGCTCCAATGGAAAATTTATTGAAGCAAGGCAGAGGTGTTTTTATTGAAGACAAATACACAGATCATGGTAAATGGATGGATGGCTGGGAATCCAGACGAAAACGAACTTCAGGACATGATTGGTGTATTCTTAAATTGGGAGCTTCCGGTGTAATTAAGGGATTTGATATTGATACCAATCATTTTTTGGGAAACCATCCACCTCATGCTGCTGTTGATGCCATTTGTACAGATGAAGATTTGAAGAACGAGGAACTGCAAAATTGCGATTGGAAAGAAATTTTACCAAGAGTTGATCTTGATCCCGGAAGCCAACATTTTTTTGACATTGACAATGAAAATAAGTGGACACATCTTAAATTGAATATTTATCCGGATGGAGGAGTTGCCCGATTTAAGGTTTATGGAAATGTTTATAAAAATTGGGATTTAGTTAGTGGTGATGATACTGTTGATCTTGCAGCTGCAGAAAATGGGGGAAGATCTGTTTTGTGCAATGACATGTTTTTTAGTCACATGGGTAATTTGATAATGCCAGGTAGAAGTGACAATATGGGTGATGGATGGGAAACTAAAAGAAATCGTGATCCTGAAAATGTGGATTGGGTAATGATCAAGCTTGCACATCCGGGAACCATCAAAAAGATCATTGTAGATACAAATCACTTTAAGGGAAATTATCCAGATACTTTTTCACTAGAGTTGTGTTATAAGGAAAATGGAGATACTCCAGAATATATGGATGATGGCTGGGAGGAAGTATTAACCCGTGTAAAACTAGAAGCCCATGAAGAACATGAATTTATAACTGAGATCAAGGAACATCAAAAAGTAAATTATGCCAAACTTAAAATATACCCTGATGGAGGAGTAAGCAGGTTAAGGTTGTTTGGCAATATTGTGAAGTAATGGATTTAAAGAGATTTAATAATTTGAATGAAAGGGAAAGGAGAGATGCATTGAGCAATTGTTGTGGGGCAACCCATTGGGTAGATAAGATGCTGACATCAGCTCCAGTTGAAAAGCTTGAACTACTATTAGAATTGTCAGATAAAAACTGGTATGATTGCACGGAGTCAGATTGGTTGGAAGCTTTCACACATCACCCTAAAATTGGTGATCTGAAAAGTTTAGAAAACAAATTTGCTTTAACAAAAGAAATGGCAGGAAATGAGCAATCTGGGATTAATGTTGCTACGGAAAATGTACTTATAGAACTTGCCGATTATAATAAACGATATGAAGATAAATTTGGATATATTTTTATCGTTTGTGCAACAGGAAAAAGCGCAAATGAAATGCTGGAGTTGTTAAAAAGCAGAATTAATAATAGCCCGGAAGAAGAAATTAAAATAGCAATGGAAGAACAAAATAAGATTACTAAATTACGACTCGAAAAATTCTTAACGGAAAACTAAATATAATATGAGCCATCTAACTACTCATGTATTAGATACATCTCAAGGAAAACCAGCTCAAGGAATTACTGTAATTTTACATCAGGAAATAATTGATGGGAACTGGGAGGAAATGGCAAAAGGAGAAACAAATGAAGATGGACGTATTATGGATCTACTACCGGAAGATAAAAAACTTAAGCCAGGGAATTACCGACTTACTTTTTTAACTGGAGATTATTTTTCTAAATCTGATATAAAAGGATTTTATCCTTCTGTACCTGTTGTATTTACAATTACTGATGAAGAGCACTATCATGTTCCACTTTTGTTAAACCCATACGGTTATTCCACATATAGAGGGAGCTGAACAAGAATCAAGTAAAAAGTAAAAAGAATCAAGTATAAAGTGTAAAGTGTAAAGTGTAAAGAAAAAAGTTTCTAAAATCCAATATCAAAAATCAAGCATCAAGGATCAAAAACCCAGCATCCAATGTCCAAAATCAAGTATCAAGAAATGAAACTTTCAATTCCAGAAGAAGCACATAATAAAGTAGTAAAGGATCTTCAAAAAGCGAACCGAGCTTTTCAGAAGAAATATCCAGGAGACAAGCATGCTAGGCAGCCTGTTCATACAGTTTATGGAGGTGCCGATCTATTTACACATAACATTGCTCAAAAACTGGGAAAAGCAGCACTGAACTCTTTCAATACGTATGCTCCAAATTTCTCTGTTTTTGCACGAGTTTATGATTTGCCCGGCTGGGAAGGATTACCCAAGGAACTTGATGCAATCCAAAAAACTGCTTCAGAATTGAGCCAAATGGCAACACCGGATAGAAGAAAATACATGGGCTGGCTGCATTATGAAGTTTATTGCAAAGTCTTACACAAATTGGAGACCGAACCGGTAGAGGATTTTCGTATTGACTTTGAGGATGGTTTTGGAAATAGATCAGACGAGGAGGAAGACAATACCGCTATTAATGCAGCTATAGAAACAGCAAAAGGTATGCACGAAAGTACTTTGCCACCTTTTATCGGTATCAGAATAAAACCGTTTACAGAAGATCTAAAAGAAAGAGGAATAAGAACTTTAGATATTTATGTCTCGACACTTTTGCAAACAACAGGAGGGAAGTTGCCTGATAATTTTGTTGTGATGCTTCCAAAAGTTACTATTCCTAACCAAGTTACTGCACTAGCCAAATTATTTGATGCCTTGGAGGATGCCAATGACTTAACCAATGGTACTTTCAACATGGAGATCATGGTCGAAACTACTCAATCAATTATGAGTAGTGAAGGAAAAAATTCCTTAATGGAAATTGTTAAAGCAAGTAAAGGCAGATGCATCGCTTGTCACTTTGGTACGTATGATTATACCGCATCTTGTAATATCACAGCCAAGTATCAAACTATGGCTCATCCTGTTTGCGATTTTGCACATCACATGACAAGGGTTGCTTTGGGTGGAACCGGAATCTGGCTATCTGATGGTGCTACTAACGTAATGCCTGTTGGTCCACACCGTGGTAATGGACTTAACCAAGAACAACTGGTAGAAAATGCACGAGTAGTGCACAGGGCATGGAAAATGGGGTATGATCATATTCGACATTCATTATGGAATGGGTTTTATCAAGGTTGGGATTTGAATCCTGCACAATTACCTACTAGATATGCAGCTGTTTATTCATTCTTTTTAGAAAGTTACGAAGATGCAGCAGACAGGCTTAGAAGATTTGTTGACAGAGCTGCGCAAGCTACTTTGACAGGTGATGTGTTTGATGATGCCGCTACTGGGCAAGGATTGTTGAATTACTTTCTAAGCGCAGTTAATTGTGGTGCAATAACAGAAGAAGACACAAAAATTACAGGGCTTACTCTCGATGAAATTCGAAGCAGGTCATTCTTGAAAATTCTTGAAGGCAGGAGGAAAAATTCTTCTTAAGGCGTAGGAGTGGGTACTGGGGTATTCATCATATTGCCACCTCCCATTTTTCTTATAGCCTTACCTTTCTTTTTGTAAGTTTTTTTAGTCATCCCACAAGCAGATCTTATTTGGTTACAGGATGGAGTAATGGACACAATAAATCCAACTACTACTAAAATTGCTAAAAACTTTTTCATTTCTGATAATCTGATAAAACGTAATCTGTAAAGGTACGGTTTTTTATTTCGTTTAAAAACATCTTTTCCCCTTTCAGGATGCCTTCAGTAGTGATTCTATAAATATTTGATTAAACTCTACGAAGTTCTTATAGTAGTTTCCTGTTCCAGGACCTGAAAATCCCGTATGGATCTTTCTGACAGTTTTGTTTTTATCTATATACAATAATGTAGGGTAGGAAATTATCTTATTAAGTGTTAGAAACTGATCGCTTGTTTTCGATTTGCTGGAATTTATATCAGCTAAAAGTACTTCATAAGGGATACTCAGTGTTTTCTTATATTTTCTAATATTTTCTTTGGCCTTTTCTAAGTTTCTTGCTTTCTCAAAAGCAATTGCAATTATTTCTAAACCATCATCATTGTACTCATCATAAAGTGATTTTAGATATTTAGATTCATCAATACAGTTTGGACACCAGGTTCCCATTATTTGCACAAGGACTACCTTGTTATTATAACGGTTATCATTTAGCGATATCATTTCATTATCCACATTAGGATAAACAAATTCAATGGTATTATTTTTTGAAATTAGATAAGTCAAGGAATCAGGATTTCCAATTTGGGCATTTTCATTTTTGTATGCTACCCAAGATTCTTTCGAATGCTTCCCTGACCAGAAAGTACCCTTCAAAACTGTATCGAAACTTATTTCTGCAGTAAATAAAAAGGCATGAGCACCATCAAAACATGATAAAAACATTGAGTCCATAGTTGCAATTCCATCTAAAAACCTATAATCTCCGGTTTCAGTCAGAAATGTACCTGTTAGTTTATTTTCATTTACATTGAATTTGCCAATTGCTTCATAAACATCATCCGTTCCTGAATTGAAAACGGTTTCCCATTTTCCATTTAATGAATTATTCGTATTCCCTCTTTTTTTGAACCGATAATCTTGATTATGGTATGCTACAAACGGAATAGAGTAATCAATACTTTTCGCGTAGTTGAACCAGGTACCGATTAACATTGTGCCTTGTATTTTTGCCTTAATCTCGGAATCATAAATGGGAAATTTGATAAAAATAGAGTCTTTCTGAATTACGATATTATTTAATTGTATTCTTTCAGATGCATTGATAATCTCAATTTCATTTCCTGAATCAATCTTTTTCAAAGTAAAATTAAATGGAAGTTTAATTGACTTCTGGATATCAAGAGTTAGCTCAGCTCTCCAAATACCTGTCTTAAATATTTGTTTTGATTTATCAGAATGACAACTACCAATGATGAATAGAACAAAAATTGAAACTAAGTGAAGGGATCTCACTTTTTAAATAATATTAAATAGCTTGATTATGGAGCCAACAATAATGATGATCAGAAGGATTCTTATCCATTTACCAGCATCTTTGGACTGAGTTGCAAAATTGGCGGCTAGCCATGCTCCTGTAACCTGCCCGATAGCTAAAAGTCCACCCATTTTCCAGTCAACTTGATCGTTCCAAATAAAAACAGCAATGGCCGGAACTGTAAAACAGAAAACGATAAGATTCTTGATCATATTGGCATGATTTACTGAGTATTTGGCATATGATACCATTCCTGTCAACATCAAAACACCAACTCCTGCTTGAATAAATCCCCCATAAATACCAATTAGGAAAAAGATTAATACAGATAAAAAACTTTTGTGTTTAGTTGACTTACTATCACTGTTATTTGACCAGTTTTTGTTCAGTAAAATAGGTATCAACATCAATAACATGATTATACCTATAATGGTTTGTAGAGTGCTTTCGTCTATGTCAATAGAAATAACGGAGCCGGCAATTGCTCCAATCATAGAAGGAATGATAAGCCATGCGCTCCCTTGCAAACTAATTTTTTCTTGTTTTTTTAGTGTGTAGGAGCCTACAAAGCTTTGTAATAATATGCCTACACGATTTGTTCCATTGGCAATATTCGCAGGAAGCCCCAAGAAAATTAAGATCGGTAACGTAATTAAGGAGCCACTTCCAGCAATTGTGTTAATGAATCCAGCAACGAGTCCTCCGAAAATTGCTAACGCGTATATATACCATTCAAATTCCATCTTAAGAGCAAATGTAGTTTTTTTAACTGACTCAAATGATTAATTTCGGGATATTCAAAATGGCTATAAAAACACCCATATATTTGGATTATAACGCTACTACGCCAGTTGATCGGGAAGCGATTGAAGCAATGATGCCCTACTTTTTAGAGAACTATGGCAACCCATCTAGTGCTCATTCCCATGGATGGAAAGCTGAAGAAGCTGTTGATGATGCAAGGGAAAAGGTAGCTCAACTGGTTAATGCAAATTCGAATGAGATTGTGTTTACATCTGGAGCAACAGAATCGATAAATTTGGCTATTCAAGGGGTAATAAATAGTAGTTCTTTACCCGAAAAGCATATTATCACTGTTACGACCGAACACAAAGCTGTTTTGGATGTTTGCCGCCATTTTGAAACCGAAGATGTGGAAGCTACTTACTTGAAAGTTGATCAAAAAGGATTGATTGATTTGACTGAACTACAAACATCTATTCGAGAAAACACCGTCCTGATTTCTGTGATGTACGCTAATAATGAAACTGGAGTGATTCAATCGATTAGAGAAATAGGGGTAATTGCTAGAGCTAACAATGTGTTACTTTTTTCCGATGCTACTCAATCGGTTGGTAAAACTCCTGTGGATGTTGGGCAAGATAATATTGATTTAATGGCGTTTTCTGCACATAAACTGTATGGTCCAAAAGGAGTTGGGGCTTTATATGTTAAAAGAACGAATCTTAAAATAGAATTGCAACCATTACTTTTTGGTGGAGGCCATGAAAAAGGCTTGAGATCAGGGACATTAAATGTGCCGGGAATTGTTGGATTTGGCAAGGCTTGTGAAATTTCTCTAATATGTTTAAAATCAGAACAGCTCAGAATTTCAATTTTACGAGATGAAATGGAATCGAAGTTATTGGAAATTGAAGGTGTTCAAATTAATTGTAAAGATGTAAGAAGATTGCCAAATACAACAAGTGCATCTTTTCAAGATATTGAAGCTAATATACTTATAGAATCACTAGCTAAAGAAATATCTATTTCCACAGGTTCAGCTTGCACAACCAATAACCCTGAACCATCTCATGTGTTAAAAGCAATGGGTCTAAGTTCAGAGCGAGTTCATGGTTCAATAAGAATTAGTTTGGGTAAAACAACAACCGATAATGAGTTGAATTATTTATTTCAAAGGATCAAAGAATTGATGACAGTTCTGGTTTAATTAAACAACGAAACAAACTGAAAATCCTTTCCGCTGAATAATCCTTTATTGCTTAAATTTAA
>JAESSM010000095.1 GCA_016764115.1 Bacteroidia bacterium
ATCCAACCTCAATGAACGCTATGAAGAGTGGATCGACAAATACGATTCAAGTAAATTACTTACCATACAAGTTGACAAAGTTAACTTTGCAGATAATCAGGAAGAATTTGGCTTTGTGATCAATCAGGTTGAAGCTGAAATCAACAGTCTTTTCGATCAAGAACAAGAGGAACTATTTGGATAACGGTAGTTTGGCACGAGTCTTGAAATTACACCTGCAAAACCAAAATCAAAAAATTATGTTTTTAAAAATGAAAAAGGCCCTCAAGGCAGGTTCTACACTATTATTGTGTTCTATGATATTGACAAGTTGTATGTCCAGTATATCCGTGAAAGTTCTGGTCCCTGCTGATATAATGCTTCCTGAACACATCAAAAAAGTGGTAGTCGCAAACCGCTTCAGGCCAGATGAGAAAAAAGATAAGCTTCTCAATATCCTTGAGGGAGTATTAACAGGTGAAGGATTTGGCGTTGACCGTGAAGGTGCAGATAGAGCAGTTGCGGGACTAGTTACAGCTTTAAGTAAATCGCCACGATTTGACGTGGTTCAAACCAACGAAGAATTAAAGGGAACTGGAACCGGAGCGTTTCCATCTCCTCTACCTCACAATAAAGTAACACAGTTATGTAAAAACAGTAATGCACAAGCGCTAATTGTAATGGCCACTTTTGATTCAGATTCTCAAACCAAGTTTGAAACCAAACAAGAAACAGTAAAAGACAAAGAAGGAAAAGAAACAAAAAAGACTTTCTATATCGGTCATCGAACCACTACCGCTACAGCAGGCTGGAGAATTTACAATATGAAAGACGGCCAAATTTTAGATGAATTTAAAGCTTCCGATACATTTAATTCAGATATTAAATCTAATACCAAAGAAGAAGCTCGCCTAAGACTAATTACACAGCGGCGGGCTGTTGTCGATGCAGGATACTTTTTAGGTCAAGTTTATGCACCAAGAATATCGCCTACCTGGACCAGGGTAAATAGAAGTTACTATACCGGAAAAAAACCACCGGAAATGAAAACTGCGAAAACCATGGTGCAAACGAATGATTGGACACGTGCAGCTGAATTATGGTCTGCAATTGTGAACAATGATCCAAAGACGAAAACTAAAGGTAAAGCAGCCTATAACATGGCACTCGCCAATGAAGTACAAGGAAATTTGGAGGGAGCAGTTGAGTGGGCGAAAAAATCCTCATATGACTTCGGTAATAAAAAAGCCCGACCTTATATCAACGTACTAGAGGCAAGAATTTCAGAACAAAGAAGGTTGAATCAACAAATGGGTAAATAGCTTGTAGCAAATTTTATCTCATTTTAATTCATTCCCAACTGATTCATAATGAATCGCCAATGAACTTGAAGGTCATAAACTTGCTGATCTGTTGATTTACCAGAGCCGTGTCCACTATCATAATCCATGTAAAGCAAGATAGGACTTAATTGCCCAGGATTATTTTGCAAGGCGGCCACGAATTTTTTGGCGTGAAGTGGATCAACCCGTGTGTCGTTTTCTCCTGCTTTAACCATGGTAGTAGGATGGTTTATACCTTTTCTGATATTATGGTAGGGTGAATATTGAAGAATATTTTGAAAATCTTCTAATTTATCAGGGTCGCCATATTCTGGTATCCAGTATTTTGCAATAAGGAACTTGTGAAATCGTACCATATCTAGGAGCGGAACAGCGCATACAACTGCTTTAAAAAGTTCTGGCCGCTGAGTTACCATCGCACCCATCAACAAACCTCCATTGCTACCTCCTACAATAGCTAATTTCTCACTGCTGGTGTATTTTTGATCGATAAGATACTCAGCAGCAGCTATGAAATCATCAAAACCGTTTTGCTTTTTGTGCATCATCCCCCCTTTGTGCCAATCTTCACCATATTCATCTCCTCCTCTGATCCCGGCTCTAACATATACACCTCCCCTGTTAATAAAACTGGCGGTTAAACCTACGAAACGAGGGCTAATACCGTAGTTAAATCCACCATAGCCCCCAAGTAGAGTAGGGTTATTTCCGTCCAGCACAATTCCTTTTTTATTAATAATAAACATTGGAACTTTGGATCCATCTTTAGAAATGTAAAAATCAATTTTAGCTTCAATTTCTTTGGTATCAACAGGTACATCAGACTGGTAAAAAAACTCCCACTCATCGAGTTCATTGGCATCAAGCTTGTACAACTTTGCAGGAGCTGTAAAAGTTGACAAAGAGACAAAAAGTGTATTGGACGGCCTGTGATAATTAATGTATGAAACATTGCCAAGCTCTGGTAATTCGAGCTGTCGAATAAATTTCCCATCCAGATCACATATCAATATTCTACTTAGTACGTCCTTTCTATCTTGAATGATCAGATATTTATTGGTAACCTCAAAACTTTCGAGAACAGTTTCTTTTTCACCATATATTTCTTTCCAGTGTTCGAATTGAGGCTTGCTTTTATTTGCGACCATTAGCTTATAATTAGGTGCTTCGTGGTTGGTAAAAAAATATATCTTGTCATCAAGAGCAAAGGGATAGGCTCTAAACTCATTACTATTATAGATCTCTATAGGAGTATCCATCGTTCCTACTTTACGGATCTTGATTGAATTCGACTGAAAATTTCCCTCTGTGATAAATGTACGATCACTATATCTTGTATCAGAAAAAGAGACATAATCTTGTGCAGTAGTTGGAGCAAGCAAAAATTTATCATCCATTCGGTTACTGCCAATTTTGTGTAAATATGTTTTTAGCGGTATTTGCTTTTCAAGCATTTCTTTTGTTCCTACAGTTATATAAGCGTTTTGTCCATCCTTAGTAAAACTAAATCCCCTCAATCCTTCAATTGGATCTCCTAGTATTTCTCCGGTTCTACTATTGACAATATAATAGGTACTGATCTCTGCACCCTTTGTTTGAAGTCCAACAGCAATGGTTTCAGCGGTTTCCGTAAAAGACATTCCCGACATAGCCGACTCTCCTGATGGATCTATACTCATAGGGTCAAAGACCAGCAAGTCATCATTGTCTATTCTTGTGTACATCTTATATTGGGCCTCCCCTTTGGTCTTTTTGTAATAAAATTGTCGGTCTTCCACTAATCTGATAGGACCCTCAATATCCCTGTCTATATAAGCAACGATCTCATCTTCCAAGCCTTTTACTGGAGGGCAATATTTCTCCATATATGCTGTCGTAGCATCATGTTGAGCTTTGGTCCATTTAATTACTTCTTCATCTTTTTTGTTCTCCAACCAACGGTAATCATCAGTTAAATAAAATCCATGAACTGTATCTATTATCGGTTTTGACAATGTTTGGGGTGGTGTAAACTGAGCCAAACTAGTCAGTGTAATTGTATTTAAGACTAGTATTGTGAATATCTTGTTCATATGCATTTTTGTAATTGATTCAAAATAATTAATATTTTCTTGATTTTTTATAATTAATCGTGCATTAAAATTAGGGTAAAAAATGGGTTTATTTTTGCTGGTAGTAGCTATTAGTTTAACCCAATTATTCTTTTAGTGAAGGGAACTCCACCAAGATCGCCTTTTAAGAAGTACATTCCAGCCGTAAGGTCATTTC
>JAESSM010000096.1 GCA_016764115.1 Bacteroidia bacterium
ATACTGGCAGTAGCAGAGCCATCGCAACCTGGCAAACAGCTATCATCGGTCGAGCTCCCTATACTAAAACAGCTTTGCGCTTTCATGCTGCCAAAGAATATCATCATGATACCTAACAACAATCCTATTTTAATTAGATCCCTGAATTTGTAGTGCTTTTTCATACTTATAAATTTTATTTTAGATTAATTATTTTGTTTTAATTATGTGAAATAGTACATCTTAAAGCAGTTACCAAAAGACATTTTTAGAGGACTATAGAGTAAAAAAATTAAATTGCAGCTTGGTTATTTTTATGTTTACTAGGCATACTTTTCAGTATGCAATTAAAATACAGACACTTAGCTTGCTTTTGATATCATGACAAAAAAAGAAGATTGTAGAAGTATTATTGATTTTTATTAAAATTATTAATTAAAAACATTGTCTATCGCAAAATGAAAGTTCTATTTTTAGGAAATGTAGGCTCGCCATTAGTTGAAATTATCCGGTCCTTCGATGATGAAGTCATTATTAGTTCAGAAAAAATAACTGCTGAATTTTTAGACCTACACCAACCGGATTTTATGGTAAGCTACGGTTATCCTTTTATTATTGAGGAGTGGGTACTTAAGCAATACCCCAACAAAATCATCAATCTACACAGATCATATCTTCCCTGGAACCGAGGCGCTGAACCAGTTATTTGGAGTTTTCTGGAAAATACTCGAAAAGGTATTACTATTCATTATGTTGACCAAGGCATTGATACGGGTGACATTATTGTTCAAAAAGAAGTTGATTACAAATTAGAAGAAAGTTTGAATGAGCACTACAAGAATCTCCAGGCTGAACTTGAATCGCTTTTTAAACATCATTGGGAATCAATAAAAAATGGAACTTGTAACTCGCTCGAGCAGCAAGGAGAAGGCTCCTTTCATCTGCAAAGAGACAAGGAAAAATACCTCGAACTTTTCAAGAATGGAGAGGATATTATTATCAAAGAGATTTTGAAGTTCGCGGAAGAACGATCTTTCGATTATTAAACCAATTATTTCAGATTCGGCTAGTTTCTTGTTCTAGCTTTTTGGATGAAAATAATTTGCTTTTACATGTGTGATTATCAATGAATTACATTGTAACAGCCAATTCAAACTGCTTGTAAGTTTCTCAGGTTTTATTCAGATTTAAGCCTGATAGCATTATAAAAATGTACTTTTTAGTTGATACCAGTAGAAGTAATATTGTATTGTAACAATCGTTTCTAGTATAAGAAGTTATTAAACATTATCCAAGACCACCATCAACAGAATATTATTCATTTTCAAAATAGTCCTGGTATTATTATTCTGCACGTTTTTGTCTTTGTTATATGTAAATGCTACTACTACAAGAACCGAAAGTCAGGAAAATCAATTGGATGAAGAATTTACCCCAATCGTTTCCAAAAGAAATAAAGCATTTGGATGTAAAAAAATACGCTCATTGCAAAATATATTTTTGGGAATTGAGTTTACTCCCGGTTTAATTAATCAGAAGAATGAAGAAAAATCGTTTGTTTTTTTCTCATCAGGAATAAATGCAGGATATTGGATATGTGATAGAATTGCATTCAACTACCAACTTTCATTTTTCACCTCAAAACGTATTTCACCAGTTTTTAATTACGAAGTTTCTACTAATACTCAATCAGAAGCACCTTCAAATAATAGCGATCAACAAATGACGGTGAATTCGATTTCCTATCGCAACAATTTTCTTGATATGAGCATGGACATACTAGTGCGTGTTATGACCATAAAACAGCGTTTTGATATCTTATTGATCAATGGATTAACAAACAGTTTCATCAATCAACAACAGGAAATTTCTATTAATAAAATTAGCAATCTTGACCTCAATTTTAATCACCATACCAGTTACTGGAAAACAGGCATTAGGTTTGATTACCGTTTCTTGGATAACTTGTCATGTTACATCCAACCTACCTATCAACATTCATTAAATGAATTAGCTGGTAAGACTCAAACACTTAGTTACTCAAAAAACATTGGGGTATCCTTTGGACTTCAGTCTCGGTTTTGACAATGCAGTTTACTATCGTAATATAGTAGAAACAATTACCACAAGTGAAGCCGCAGCAATACAAGATGTTACAAAAGTAATTAACAGTTCTTTGATCCTTTTTTGAAATTCCGCTCTCATAATTCTCTCCTTCTTTAATCTAAATTAATAGCTCGTTTATCACTTTTTATTAATTCAAAATATATTCCAGATCAAGAAACATAATTAACGTACTGAAATTCAGAGATTAAAAGCTTTGAAAAGTAAATAGAGGTATCAGAATGAAACGAAAATTAGTAGTTATTTCCCATTAATCGCCCATTTCACGTATAATGCTCCCCAAGTGAAGCCACCGCCAAATGCAGCAATGATCAAGTTATCACCCTTTTTTAATTGACTTTGCCAGTCAGCTAGACATAGAGGGATAGTGCCATTAGTAGTATTACCATATTTCTGAATATTCAACATTACCTTTTCATCACCGATACCCATCCTTCTTGCCGTTGCATCAATAATACGCTTATTCGCCTGGTGAGGAACCAGCCACGCAATGTCATCTCCGGTTAATCCATTTTTTTCCATGATCTCTGCAGATACATCAGCCATATTGGTTACAGCAAACTTAAAAACGGCCTTCCCTTCCTGGTACACAAAATGCTCACGGGCATCGACTGTTTCATGGGATGCAGGCTTAATGGAACCTCCTGCTTTTTGATGTAGATGAGCTCTACCACTACCATCTGATCTCAGGATAGAATCAATAATACCAAGTCCCTCTTCGTTAGGTTCAAGCAATGCTGCTCCGCAACCATCTCCGAAAATAATACAAGTTGTTCTATCTTCATAATCTATAATTGAAGACATCTTATCTCCACCAATTACTATTACCTTTTTGTATTTCCTGGTTTCAATGAACTGGGCTCCTACAGAAAGTGCATAAGTAAACCCGCTGCACGCAGCATTGAGATCAAATCCAAAAGCATTTTTTATACCTACTTTATCACAAACAATATTTGATGTGGCAGGAAAAACCATGTCAGGAGTTGTTGTAGCACAAATAACCAGGTCAATTTCATCAGGAGAGGTATTAGTTTTTTCCAACAATGCTGTTACCGCAGGTGCACACATATCGCTTAACCCTAGGCCTTCACCTTTCAATATTCTTCTTTCTTTTACACCTGTTCTGGTAGTTATCCATTCATCTGTAGTATCGATCATCTTTTCAAGCTCCTGATTCGTTAAAATATAATCAGGTACGTAAGATTCAATACCGGTAATTGCCGCGTGAATTTTCTCCACTTTATTCTGAGATTATGGTAAAAAAATAGTTAGCAAAACTGCTAACTCTTGTGTTAATATCGGATGCAAATTTAAAATAATAGATAGATTAATTGAAGGCCACTCGTATCTTTTCTGACAATTTTGATTCAGCAAGATCAGCTGTAAGTTTTATCATATTTTTAATAGCTAAGGACTTGGATATTCCATGACCAACAACTACAGAACCGTTAACTCCTAAAATTGGACATCCACCTTGCAATTCATAATTAAACAAATCAAAAAAATCATCGGAGATTTCCTTCCCTTTAAGTATAAAATAAAAAGATTCTGCTTGCTTTAGAACAACATTACCTGTAAATCCATCGCAAACAACTACGTCTGCCTTTCCATTAAAGAGGTCTCTTCCTTCAACATTACCAACAAAATTCAAATTGGCTGTATCTTTCATTAAAGAGTAAGTTGCCTGAGTAAGCAAACTGCCCTTTCCTTCCTCCTCGCCTATATTGAGAAGTCCAACTTTAGGATTATCCAATTTGTAAACATTTTCTGCAAACAAGGATCCTATAATTCCAAACTGATATAGTACATCTGGTTTACAATCCGCATTAGCACCAACATCAAGAATAATCCCCAATCCACCGTTTTGTTTAGGCAAAATAGATGATATAGTCGGCCTTATTATACCAGGGATTGTTTTGATGGTATACATAGCTCCAACCATCATTGCACCGGTATTTCCAGCACCAGCAAAAGCATCAATTTCACCGCTTTGCAATGCATGAAATCCTTTAACTATACTTGAATCTTGCTTGCGAACAATCGCTTTGGTTGGATGCTCCCCCATGTCAATAGCATCAGGAGCATGAATAATTTTAAAGAAATCTTGTGGTTTGTCGTTATCAGCTAAAACTGATGTGATCTTTTCCTGATCACCTACCAGCACTAACTCAAAATCCTGAGAAAACTCGTTGTGGGCTTCTAGTGCACCTAAAATTGGTTCAACAGGTGCGTAATCGCCACCCATCACATCTAAACCTATACGCATGTTTATTTTACAGTTTGACTGACTTTATAGAAGGTTAAAGATACTAAGCAGTTTTCTCAACAGCAAGCTTACCTCTATAATAACCACACTCACTGCAAACATGATGGTGCAATATAGTTGCTCCACAATTAGAACAAGAAGCAACATTAGCTGCTTCAGCCTTGTAGTGAGTTCTTCTTTTGTCTCTTCTTTGCTTCGATATTTTTCTTTTCGGATGTGCCATAATTCCTCGTTTTACTTAAACACTTTTCCTATTTCAGTTTAAAAGCTTACTTAATGATTCCCATCGGGGATCAATATTTTTATTTGAATCTGAATTAACAGATATTTTATTCAATAATTTAATGGCTTCCGGATCACAACTATTCTTGCCATCCTTATCTGAAGGATGAACTCTTTTTAATGGTATTGCTAAACTTATAAACTCATAAATTAACTGAGTAACATTTAGCTCGCTGGAGTTATTTTCCAAATACAGAATTTCATCTGTATCCTCCATTTCGTTACCGGAAAGCTTAATTATCGCCCTGGATGATTTGCTAATTTCATAACTAAATGAATCTGAACATAAATCACAGGTAAGTTCAACATTGCCTTTTAAGTCAAAATCCAATATAAATACTGCATCCTGCTTGTCGAATGTTAACTTCACTGCTAAATCCCCATCTTTAACAGGCGAAAATTCAAAATTATCAAAGAACTTCTTATCAATATGATAATTAAAAGTATATTTCTTATTGGCTAAACCAACAAATGGTATACTGAACTCTTTCAATTCTATACCTTTAAAGTGCATAAATCGAAGTGCAAAGGTAAGAATTTATAAAGACTTTTGAAAATGTAAGATTGAACTACCCGGCAACCTGCTCAACAACTTTCGGTTGCAAGGCATTTCCTGATGCTTTTTTGAAATTGTTACGAGACCTGTAAATATCGCATGCTGCGTAAACGGCTTCACGAAATGATTCTTCAGAAGCCACATTTTTGCCTGCCAGGTCATATCCGGTTCCGTGATCTGGTGAAGTTCTTATTATAGATAGTCCTGCCGTATAATTAACTCCTGAACCGAAATTCATATATTTGAATGGGATTAATGCCTGATCGTGATACATAGCCAATACTCCATCAAAATTGGAGAAATTACCCGAGCCAAAAAATCCATCTGCAGAATAAGGCCCGAATGCTAAAATATTCTCAGCTTTAGCCTGATTTATTGCAGGTGTTATTACATTTTCTTCCTCATTGCCAATAGTCCCTTCTTCTCCTGCATGAGGATTTAATCCAAGCACTGCTATCTTAGGTTTTTCTATACCAAAGTCTTGCTTTAAACTACGGTTCATGATCTGTAACTTCGATAATATTTTAGTTGTAGATAGTATTTCTGAAATATCTTTAACTGCCTCATGAACGGTCACCATCCCTATTTTCAAATGTTCACTTATCATAAACATCAGACAATCAGAAGCATTAAATTCTTTTTTGATATAATCAGTATGTCCTTTAAAGTCAGATTTGAATTGATTGATCGAGTTTTTATTGATTGGTGCAGTAACCAATGCCTGAAGATCTCCTTTTTTCAAGTCATTGATCGCAACATCCAGAGATCTTAATGCATATTTACCTGAAAATTCTGAGGACTGCCCGAGCTGGACCTTAACTTCATCCTGCCAGCAATTGATCAAGTTTGCTTTTTTGCTGTTCGCCTCTTTAGGAGATTTGATTATGTTGAAACTAAAGTCTTCTATATTGAGGGCATTACAATGATAGGAAGCTATTTTGGAAGAACCGTATACAATAGGAGTGCAGAAATCAAAAATACGATCATCCATAAATGTCTTGATAATTACTTCAAGACCTACTCCATTAATATCTCCGATTGTTATTCCTAGGCGAATCTTATTCTCCGTGTTGCTTGTCATCTTTTTTCACTAATTTGTCAAAGAAGTCATAAAGCAACCTTACTCCTATTCCTGTAGCATTTTTTCTTTTGTAACTATCTACAGATTTAACATACGCGGATCCTGCAATATCAAGATGCATCC
>JAESSM010000233.1 GCA_016764115.1 Bacteroidia bacterium
AAAACGGGGAATTAATAATACTAATGGCCAAAATTGATGAAACAAAATACAACATAACTCACGCAAAACCTTATTATCAAGCATACTTGAAACAATTTTCAAATGGAAAGCATTCAGAATTTGCAAGAGCTAAATTGCTTTCATTGCTTGAAGAACAACCTCAATAAATTAACCTTGAAAACCACCAATCTATATACTCTATTATTTATCTGTGTTCTTGCATTCCCTCTATCGGGTTGCTATACTTTCCTGCATGTTGATGTAAAGCAGAGTACTAATAATCCTGTTACTAGGGTAATAGTGATTGATCCTGAGTTCGAGAAAATTGAATCAAAAAATAGTTTGAGAAATCTAAGTATTGTTGATAACAACAACCAGGAGTTTATCGAATCTCTTAAGGATAATGCAGAGAAAACAAAAGTGGAGGTTGACATAATTGAGCATCAAAACATCAGCAATAAGAATCTAAACTATTTCAATGTTTTGCTAAATTTAAAGAGGGATATCTATAATGCTTCCAGGCTACAACAACCACCGGATAAAATATTCTACAGAAATATCTCATTTAACAGTAGCTGGACAAAGCCGGGCAAAACACAGGATATCAAAAATCCAATAAATATTCCATCAAAGTATAGCTACTTGGCAAAAAAATATCAAACCCCTTTCTTCGCCGTTCAAGGGATACTTTATGTTAAAAAACCAAACAACGGGGATTTAGGGCAATTGATGTTGGTCCCTCCGGTTGGCTTCGCATCATTTTTTAAACCGGACCACAATACTCATTACTATTATATCATTGCCAACGTGGAAACCGGAGAGATTGTTTATCGGGAATACAGAACTTTCTATAACAAACCCTCTAAAGTAAATTTGGATCCCATTATTTACGACAGTTATAAAGTGCTTACAAAACTGACTGGTGGAAAATGAAGGTTGTATTAAAAATAAGTGCTTTGTTATTGATTCTTGTTTGGGGGTCAGTAACCGGATACTCACAAACTAGTGGATATCTTGGTAAACGCATTATCCTTAATTCTGAATTATTTTCGTCCCTGTTTGATAAAGGCTATGATGGTGGAGCAGAATATGTATTCCTGAGGAATTTGTCATTTTATGCAGATTATCATTATAGAAATAAAAATTACCGTCAAAGACTATTGCCTTATTATACAAGATATGGAAAGTATCCCGATGAAAAGGCCAATTTCAAAAGTAAAAACCTCAGTCTTGGGCTAAAAATATATCAGAATCAAGCTTTTACAGCACCAAAAGGGATTTACTTGTTTTTCCAATATGCATATGGGCGAGCTGATATTGAGGGAAACTATTTTGTAATGAACGATGAATTTGATCCCGACAGTGATCAGTATTACTTATATCGAATTAAGAATGCCAGAAGCAGGATCATTGATTATGGCTTCGGTGTTCAAAATATTTTATGGAAATTTGTTACTGTTGATTTCAAATTTGGAATAACCAGTGCCAAATTAAGTGTCGAGCCAAAAAATGAATATCTTATTGATGAAGTAGCTTATAAATATGGTCCCAACTTCATTAATTGGGGTGGAACATTAGGAAGGGAAACAGGAGGATTGGGCCTTTCTGCAAGATTCAAAGTTGGCTTGTTGTTATTTTAGAGAGGACAAATACTATATATAACTTTCCTGCTAAACATCAAAATACTTAGTTTTCCTTTCTTATATCTATTTTTTGCTCCTTTTTTAAAAAATTGTATCCAGCTCCTAATCTAATCGTTGGGATTATGCCCTTATAAAAACATTTATACTGCCATGCATTATAGTCCGCTATTCCAACACTTCCAATCAGGTATATTTTCTTACTCACTTTTACATTTGCGCCTACACTTATTGCATTTAAATTCAACAGATCAAAAGTTGTATTAACCTCTTTCCCGCGACACTTTGGGATAATCATAAATACTAACAATTCTTGCCCAATTTGGAGGTCAATGTTTATAAATAGGTCTATAATTGGGATACCTATATCGACAAACCTGGAATATCCCAATTCTATCCCATATATATTGAATAGTGGCAACCCTGGCCCGCCATAAAATTGATGTTTTTTAGATGTTACAGAAAAAAGAGGTGTAATTGGGAACAAACTATAGCTTCCAGTTAGAATAATACCAACTTTCTTGCTACTCTGATTCGGGATTTCAGATTGGGAAAAACTTATTAGAGGAAAAACAAAAAGTCCTAGTAACCAAATCTTTTTTCTCATTTGAAAAACAAATTCGATCCGTTTTAATAAAAACCTTCTCTAGTTTATCCCCAACAGCTCTTTTTCCACAAACCCCTTACCCCATTCTTCCATTTCCTTATTTGTCCAAAGCTCGGGATAGAAAACTCTTTTTTGGAATCTTGGAGGTAGGTACTCTTGCCAATTCGTTCCTCCAGTGGCAGCAATCACTTCTGATTTTTGCTGTAAGTACCGAACTGCCGATTTATAATGTATCAAAGGCCAATTAACATTTACATTTGTATCAAACTTTCTTAATCCGTCAATAATTGCCTCATTTTTTTGATCTTCTTCCGAGAGATTTTTGTATAGAGCCCAAAGATTTTTATTTTGATAGTCATCCCCCATTTGTTTGAATTGCTCAGCATATTTTTGTTCAAACTGTTCAAGCGTTAAAGTTTTTTTACCAGTTGATAATTCTATAGATCCTTTTTTCCAATAAATATTATCATACATCTCCTCAATAGTAGATTGCCCATTAAAATTATCCCTAATATCTTTATCCACCAACCTGATAAAGTCAGTAGATCCAATCTCAATAAATCTATATTGTGCTGATTGGAACCCGCTTGCAGGAAGTAATGTCATTCTATATTTCAAGAATTGATCTTTTTCCATTCCATCAACCATAATATCAAATGATTGAGTGAGATTCTCAAAATACCGGTTCATTCGTAGAAGTCGTTCAGCAAAAAAATCAATTTTTAAATTTTCTTTATTTGCTATTTGTTCCATCTCCAGCAGCACAAGTTTGAAATACAGCTCGGTAATCTGATGATAAATGATAAATACCTGCTCATCGGGTAAGTTTGTTTTAGGACTTTGGAGGCTTAATAATGTATCTATTTTTATATAGTCCCAATAGGTAAGGTAATCTGCATAAAGTAACCCATCAAGGTATGAGACTAAATCTTGCCCCATTGCCTGGTACTTTTCTTCCAGCTTCTTTAATCGTTCTTCGATCTCTGGTTTTAACTCCATCGCTATTCTAATCGTAAAATCGTGCAAAGCAAATGTACAAAACTTAATTATTAAGTTGTTTCCATATTAAGTCTTTTAATTCAGTTATGCCTAAGTAAGCAACAGAGGAAATATATACATTTTGGATATCTGGCAACTCTTTAGAAATTTCGACTTGCAATTCTGCATCAATCAAGTCTGACTTTGTAATAGCAAGTAATCTGTTTTTGTGCAGGAGTTCTGGATTATATTTCTCTAATTCTGATAATAGTATTTCATATTCTTTTTTAATATCATCTGCATCTGAAGGTATCATAAATAACAACATTGAATTTCTTTCAATATGCTTCAGAAACCTTGTTCCTAAACCTTTTCCTTGATGTGCGCCTTCAATTATTCCCGGAATATCAGCCATTATGAATGATTGATGATCTCGATATTCTACAATTCCCAAATTGGGAACTAAAGTAGTAAAAGGATAATCTGCAATTTCAGGTTTAGCTGCTGATACAACCGAAAGTAATGTTGATTTTCCGGCATTTGGAAATCCTACTAAACCAACATCCGCAAGAATTTTTAACTCCAATATTTTCCATGATTCAAGGCCATCTTCACCAGGTTGGGCAAATTTTGGAGATTGCTTGGTTGATGTCTTAAAATTATGGTTACCTAAGCCTCCACGTCCACCATTTAATAATATTTTTTCTTCACCATCATCTGTTATTTCAAAATGTACTTCTCCTGTTACATCATCTTTTGCTAAAGTGCCCAAAGGGACTTCCAAGATCATATCTTGCCCGTTGGCTCCTGTACTAGTTGACGCGCCTCCATTCACACCGTTTTTTGCGATTATATGTTTTCTATACTTTAGATGTAAAAGCGTCCAGAGTTGCTTGTTACCTTTTAAAATAATATGGCCTCCTCTTCCTCCGTCTCCTCCATCAGGCCCACCTTTGGAATTGAATTTATCCCTAAAGAAATGCTTAGATCCACATCCTCCACGACCTGAGCGACAGCAAATTTTAACGTAATCTATGAAGTTTGTTTCAGCCATATAAACAAAAATGAGGCTGTTTCAAAAGTAAAAAACTCGTGTCATTCTGAGTGTAGTGAAGAATCTTGTCTCCGGATTATCAATATTTAACAAGATCCTTCATTCTTCAGGATGACAGGAAAATGGGCTTTGAGACAGCGTTACAATTTAATGATTTATTTTACCTATTTACCAAAGAGCGAGTAGCAAAATGCTGCGCCTCAAATTCATAAAAGTTTTTATAATGAGTTGGCTTTGGTTGGACTTGATACAACATAGACATATAGGCAATATCTAAATAGAAATATTTTCTAAAAATTTCGTGCAATTTTGATTCTCTAACCCTTTTAAATGAGTGATTAAAACAATTATTTATCAAAATATAATCAGGGTGTTGGTACGTGTGCAATATTTCATGAGGCAATACAGAAGTTACACTTCTTGAACTAATTGAAATTACATTATGGTCACCATATCCAGCATCACTAATTTTAGGATTCATATCGAAATAAAATATACCATACTTAATACTTTTATCAATATTGAATTTATTGCCTATTGATATTGTGTATACAAGGTTATACAAGGTAAGAGTAGAAATTCTTTTTTTAACATAAAATGAATCTTTAAAAAACAACTCTATGTTCAATCCATAAAGACTACAATTAAAAGATGACCAAATTTTTCTATTTAATGATGCATTATGTACGATACTGTGTCCTATATAATAATTTAGTCTATTTGGTTTTGCCCAAAAACCATTAGACTCTCCTCTCAGATCATAGATATCATATTTTGCAAAATACTTTATAGAACCGCCTAAGCAACCATACAGAAAATTTTTACGAAACGCTGTCCAAGTCTTTTCATTGGGCTTCTTATTAATCGCTCCTCCAACTCCTCCAATTATCCCATTTAGGAGTAAATTATATGATAATACCTGATATTGCTGAGAACTATAGGTTTTAGAATAACTGCTTTTAGTAAAGTAAGCAATAAGCAAAATGGAAAGAAAAACTAATCTAAATAGCATAGTCTGATTTCATTCGAAGTGTAAAATCAGAGTTAATATAATGATATTTATTCTTCTCTATTTCGAAAAATTATTGAAGGTCTTTGAATAAGAAAATCTGCACCTCAGATATTATAAAGCTATTTGCTCAATTGCCTCGGTCAATTTATCGAATATATCATCGATAGAACCTGTACCTTGAATCGCTGAGAACTTACCTTGGCCCTGATAATAATCTGCAAGTGGTGCAGTTTTGTTATTGTATTCCTGAATTCTGTTCCTTATAATTGATTCGTCAGCATCATCGCTTCTGCCTTCAGTTTCTGCTCTCTTCAGTAATCTGGATATCAATTCTTCATCATCAACCTGCAACGCAAGCATTTGATTGATACTGGTATTCTTTCCACTAAGGAGGCTATCCAGTGCCTCTGCTTGCGCTACTGTTCTTGGGAATCCATCAAAAATAAATCCTTCCGCATCTGGATTGCTGTCCAATTTGTTACTGATCATACCAATAACGATCTCATCAGAAACAAGTAAACCTTGATCCATTATTTTCTTTGCTTCAATTCCAAGTTCAGTTCCTGCTGCAACTTCGCTTCTTAGTAGGTCACCGGTAGATAAATGTATAAGATTGAATTTATCAACTAATTTTTTGGCTTGCGTTCCTTTCCCCGCTCCCGGAGGGCCAAATATTACTATATTCAACATGGTTCTTAATTAAAAATTAAACTTCGTGGCGCGAATTTACTTATTTTTTTCTCCTACTTTAAGTACCTGACCTTCTTTTATATAGTTAAAATCCATTTCATTGAGTTTTTTAACATCACTTATTAGTATGCCATACATAGATGATATGCTGTACAATGTGTCACCACCCTTTACCGTATGCAACCTGTATTTTGATATAAGTTCGCGATGTTCTTTTTTCTCCTGATAGCTTGGTTTGTCAGTAACTACTCTGTTCTCAACTACTCCACTATTATCAGGAGACAAAGATCGAATATTAACAATGTCATTTTTGGATATAGTTTTTTGAAGAGCCAATCTCTCACCAACAGCAGGTTGTGATCCTAGCCTCATCCTGTTCATTTTATAAAGACTAGTCAATTTTATTCCATTTAATTGAGAAATCTCATACATGTTTTCACCTGGTTGAACAATATGAAGTTCTTTTGTTTTGGACTTATTTCGCTTTACTTCTAAATAAAGAACATCTCCCTCAATTATTCTTGAACTTCTATTAAGATCGTTATAATCATAAAATTTCCATAAGGTCAATTTATGGCGGTGTGCCAGTTTTAGATACGAATCTGCGTAAGTTGCCACAACAGCATCAAGCCCATTGTATTCAATCAGATCACCGGGTTCAAAAGTTGGAACAGTTACTTTTACCGGTTGTACTTTTACTTTTACTTCATTTTCATTGGGCAATTCTTCTATCTCTATCTCTTCTTCAGATTCAACTTTTTCAATAGGTATTTCTGTGTTAGATAATTCCTCTGCAATAGTAACCTGCTTTAAAAGGGCTAATTGTTCAGGTTCAATTCTGTCAAGTTCATACAAACTAAATTCTTCAATTATCTCAATTAGCTTGTCACTATACCTAGGGTTTGTTGCATAGCCTGCTTTTTTCAACCCTCTTGACCAACCTTTGTAATCGGTTTTTTTAAGATCAAACAAAAAATTATACCGCTGACCATTCATTAAAAAATCTGAGTGATCTTTGTATGATTGTAATGCAGATTCATATTTTCTAAAGCATTCCTGAAGTGCATCGTCATCTTCATAAATAACGGGACCTGTCCACAATGCTTTGCACTTAATACCAAAGTGGTTACTTGCTTCTTTGGCAAGACGACTTGTTCCAAACCCGGATTCAAACAAGCCTTGTGCAAGAGTAATACTTGCAGGAATACCTGACCGATGCATTTCTTCTACTGCTAAGCTTTTGAAATCTTCAACATATTTTGCTTTTAGGGACTCATTGGATAATACTTTTTCTTTTACTACTGAATCTTCTTCACCTCCGGCAAATACACTGGATGATACAAGTAAGATTGAGATAAAAACCATTGATAGTTTTTGCATAGATTGATGGTTTAGATATGATTTATAAAATAATTGTATGAATGATATTATTTTTTTCTTGCGATCATGAGACCGTCTCTGACAGGAAAAAGAACATTTTCAATCCTATCATCATTTTGGACCTTTTCGTTGAATTCTCTTATTGCAATGGTATCTGCATCCCAGTTATCTTTATTTTTATCTAGTACCTTGCCACTCCAAAGTACATTATCAGATATTATGTAACCGCCAGTCTTCAATTTATCGTAAGTCATGTCAAAATATTTGATGTAATTCTCTTTATCAGCATCTATATATACCAAATCAAACGTTTCGTTAATGGTTGGAATTATCTCAATAGCATTACCAATAAGGAATTCAATTTTATCTGTAACATCTGCTTTGTCGAAATAACTTTTTGCCATTTCTTCTAGTTCCTCATTAATATCAATGGTATGGAGCTTCCCTCCATCCTGTAGTCCTTTGCACAAACAAATTGCAGAATAACCGGTATAGGTTCCTATCTCTAGTACCTGTTTTGGTTTGATCATCATACTTAACATTCCGAGTATTTGCCCCTGCAAATGCCCTGCGAGCATTCTTGGAGTAAGTATATTGGCGTAAGTATATCGATTTAGATCACTTAAAACAGGAGTTTCTTTTTGGGTATGCGCTTCTAT
>JAESSM010000112.1 GCA_016764115.1 Bacteroidia bacterium
AAAGGTATTTATAGTTATTAGTTGGTTTCGTGAATGAGTTCTTTGTCAGAAATCAATTTTTCGAAATAGCTTAATGTTGATTTCAATCCTTCGGTTCTTTCCATTTTAGGACTCCAGTCCAATATTTTTTTGGCTACTGAAATATCCGGTTGCCTTTGTTTGGGGTCATCTGTTGGTAGTTCCTTGTTTACAACTTTTGAATTGCTATTGGTAAGTGCTACTACTTCTTCTGCGAATTCTTTTATAGTTATTTCCTGAGGGTTTCCAAGATTAACAGGATCAGCATAATCACTTAGAAGAAGTCTATATATCCCTTCAATAAGATCATCAACATAACAAAAAGACCTTGTTTGGCTTCCTTCTCCAAAAACTGTGATATCTTCTCCTTTTAGTGCCTGGCTAATAAAAGCAGGTAATGCGCGACATCGTCTAAACGCATTCTTGGTCCGTAAGTATTGAATATCCTGGCGATTCTTGTTTCCAATCCATGAGTTCTGTGATATGCCATGGTTATTGCTTCCTGAAATCGTTTAGCTTCATCATAAACCCCTCTAGGTCCTATAGGATTCACGTTTCCCCAATACTCTTCAGTTTGTGGATGAACTAGTGGGTCACCATATACCTCAGAGGTAGAAGCAATTAATAATCTTGCACCTTTTGCTAAGGCGAGGCCTAATAAATTATGCGTACCTAATGATCCAACTTTTAAAGTTTGAATTGGCATTTTTAAATAGTCGATAGGACTGGCCGGAGAGGCAAAATGTAAAATATAATCCAAATGTCCCGAAACGTGAACAAACTTTGAAACATCATGGTTATAATATTCAAATTCTTTAACAGGGAAAAGGTGTTTTATGTTTTCCAAATTGCCGGTTAACAGGTTGTCCATTCCAATAACCTGGTATCCTTCTTTGATAAATCTATCACATAAATGCGAACCAAGAAAACCTGCAGCACCTGTTATAAGTACTCTTTTTGAACTCATAATTAATTCAGATCAGTAAGTGTTTTTTCTAATACGTTAACAGTTTGCCTACCAATACTAGCATAATAGTATCCCAATTTTTCGATAGATTCAGGTTTGTATAAATTCCTGCCATCAAAAATCACTTTCTCTTTAAGAAGGTCTGATATTTTGTTAAAATCAGGAGTTCTGAAAACCGACCATTCTGTTGCAATGATCAAAGCATCAGCATCTTTTAAGGCATCGTATTGATTAGTAGCATATTCAATTTTATCGCCTATAGTTTGTTTGATATTATTCATTGCTTCAGGGTCATAAGCGCAGATAGAAGCTCCCAATTTGATTAACTCGTCAATAATATATAATGCAGGAGCTTCCCTTATATCATCAGTATTAGGTTTGAATGCAAGTCCCCAAAGTGCAAACTTTTTCCCAGCAATAGAATCATCATAATAGGATTTAACTTTCTCTACTATTTTTATTCTTTGCACTTCATTGATTTTCAGAACGGAATCCAGGATCTTAAAATCATATTCATTATCTATTGATAATTTCATTAAAGCCTGTACATCTTTAGGAAAACAACTTCCTCCAAATCCAATACCAGGGTATAAAAACTGTTTACCAATTCGTGGATCAGTTCCAATACCTTTTCTAACTGCATCAACATCGGCACCAACAATTTCACATAGATTAGCCATCTCATTCATGAAACTAATTTTAGTTGCTAAAAATGAATTGGCAGCATATTTAGTCATTTCCGATGAGCGCTCATCCATGAAAATAATAGGATTCCCTTGCCTAACGAAAGGAGCGTATAGATCCTGTAAAATGGATTTTGCTTTTTCTGAAGACGTGCCTATTACAACTCTATCTGGCTTCATAAAATCCTGAACAGCAACACCTTCTCTTAAAAACTCAGGATTTGATACTACATCAAACTCAGTCTTGCAATTCTCATTGATCGCTTTTCGAACCATTTCAGCGGTTCCAACAGGCACAGTACTCTTTGTTATGATTATTTTATAGGAGGTAATGATCTTTCCTAATTCATTAGCTACTCCTAAAACATAAGAAAGGTCAGCAGAGCCATCTTCATCAGAAGGTGTTGGTAAAGCTAGGAATATGATATCAGATTTATCTATGGTATCCTTTAACTCAGATGTAAAAGATAATCTTCCTTGTCTCAGATTTCGTTCAAAAAGTTTGTCTAATTCTGGTTCATATATTGTCAATTCTCCATTACTTAGTTTTTGAACTTTATTTTTATCTACATCAACACAAATAACATTATTACCAGTTTCTGAAAAACAAGTACCCGTAACTAATCCAACATATCCTGTACCTACAACAGCTATATTCATTTGTTTAAAATTTATTTATTTAAAGAATTCTTTTACTTTTTCGGAGATAAATCCTAATTGCTCCTCATCCATCTCGGTGTGAATAGGAAGAGATAATGTATGTTCTGCTAAGTATTCAGAGATAGGGAAATCTCCCATTTTATATCCGTATTGCTGAAATGCATCTTGAAGATGAAATGGAACAGGGAAATATATCATGGTAGGAATATTTTCGTTTTGTAAAAACTCCTTTAATTCATCTCTGTTTTCTTTTATAGTCAAAGAATATTGATGAAAAATATGATTTCCATAAGCAACTTTACATGGTAATTCGATTTGTTCAATATCTTTTAATGCTTCATCATAATAATGTGCAACTTTAATTCTAGCTTTATAATATTTATCAAGATATTTTAACTTGACATCAAGTATGGCGGCTTGAATTGTATCTAATCTTGAATTTACACCAACAATTTTATGATAGTATTTCACTTTAGAACCATGGTGACATATCATTTTGGATGTCTCTGCAAGCTCAACATCATTAGTGATTAAAGCACCACCATCACCATAACAACCTAATACCTTAGATGGGAAAAAGGAAGTTGTACCGATATTGCCAATAGTTCCAACCGATTTTGTAGTTCCATCGGAAAACCTGTATTCAGCACCTAATGCCTGAGCAGTATCTTCAACAACATATAAATTATGTTTCTTGGCAATCTCCATAAGAGGTTCCATATCAGCAGGCTGTCCGAATAAATGTACAGGTATAACACATTTTGTTTTTTCAGTTATGGCTGCTTCAATTTTTGAAACATCAATCGTATAAGTAGCCTTATTAATTTCAACAAAAACAGGCTTTAATTTAAGAAGATTGGTAACTTCTGCAGTTGATATAAATGAATAAGGAACAGTAATTACCTCATCACCTGGTTGAAGATCCAATGCCATCAAAGCGATTTGTAAAGCATCGGTTCCGTTGGCACATGGAACAACATGATTTACATGTAAGTAGGACGCCAAGTTATCTGCAAATGTCTTTACCTGTGGCCCATTAATAAATGCAGTATTGTCTATCACATTTTGAATAGCTTCATCTATCTCTGTCTTAATATTTTCATATTGAGTTTTGAGATCAACCATTCTAATTTCTTTCAATGTATCTACTTCGCTCATTGTTAATGTATTATTCAAAATTTCGAGGTGCGAATATAACCATTTATTTGCTAATTTATATACTCATATTGTAAGAAATTGAGGC
>JAESSM010000234.1 GCA_016764115.1 Bacteroidia bacterium
AGGAAATTAGGGGGAACAGATTTCCTGTAGGAGGATTGCAGTATTCCAGTAGAGGTAAGGAGATCAAATTTACCAATCATAAATTACAATTAGCAGAAGGAGACTCAATCTTCTTTTACTCTGATGGTTTGATAGATCAGGTTGGGGGGCCAAAGGGCAGGAGGTTTCAAAATGATCAGGTTAAGGAAATAATCACTGACAATAAAGATAAGTCTATGGATGAACTGAAAGTCATCTTCAATGATCAGTTCATTAAATGGATGGGTAGCGAGAAACAATTAGACGATGTGATTATGATGGGGATTAAAGTCTGATTTTTGTATCTTCAAAGGATGAAATCCTGCTACAACTTTGCACTTGCTTTCTTGTTCTTTCTATTTTCTTTTCATAATTCCTATTCTCAGAATCAAAACAAGATTGATAGTTTAATTATAGCCCTGGACTCTGACATAGAGGATACTATTAAGGTGAGTATTCTTAACAGTTTATTTGTTCATATAAAGATTGCCGATCCAGAAAAGGCTTTAAGCTATGCTCAAGAGATGATATTACTGGCTGAAAGCATAAAAGATCAATTTGGTAAAGCATCAGCTCTTAACAATTTAGGATTGCATCATTTGAATCGCAGTGAATATGATCAAGCTGCTGGTTTCTTTAATAAATCCCTCGAAATTAGAATTGAGATCAATGATAAAGAAGGAATTGCAGAATCATACAATAATATTGGAAGTGTGTATGATAATCTGGGTGAATTTGAAAAGGCACTAGATCATCAAACTAAAGCGCTACAAATTAATATTGATTTGGCCGATGAAAGGGCCATAGCTATCACCTATGCTCATATTGGAATTACTTACGATCATCAAGGAAAATATGAATTAGCACTTAAAAATTATTTGAAAGCTCTTAGTAAACTTGAAGAACTGAACTATACCGCAGTTTTAGGTGGTATGTATAATAATGTCGGTGAGGTTTATAGGTCAACAAAAAAATATGATCTGGCTTTAGAATATTATTCAAAATCGTTACAAGTAAAACAATGGTTAGGAGACAAAAAAGGAGTAGCGATGACTTTAAACAACAAAGCTATAGTGTATTATTATCAGGGTAAGATTGATAAAACATTGGAAATGTTTTACAGCTCCTTGGAAATACGAGAAGAAATTGATGATAAGAAAGGGATGGCCCAATCATATAGCAATATTGGTGAAGTATTAACTGAAAAAGGAGAGTTTAAGAAGGCAGTAGTATACTTAAACAAAGCATTACAAATCCATAAATTGACTGGTGATAGATTAACTATGGTTAATACACTTTCAGGGTTAGGCAATTTACATCAGGTGATGGGAAATAAGCAAGCTGCAATTAAATATTATCAGCAAAGTGTAGAATTGGCAAAAGAGCTAGGAATTAAAGAGGAATTAGAAAGCATTTATCTTCAACTCTCTTTATTATATGAGAATGCAGGTCAATACAGCAAGGCATTCGAGTATCATCAGTTATATGTTACGATCAAAGACTCCATTTTTAATGAAGCAAGTGCAAAAAGCATGAATGAAATGCAAACCAAGTATGAGAGTGAAAAGAAAGAGAAGGAAATTGATATGTTAACCAAGGATAATGAATTACAAGTTTTAAAAACAGCACAACAGGAAGATCAAATTAGAAAACAGAGATTATTAATAGTAGGGATCATTTTCATATTGGGACTAGCTATTTCACTGATATATGTTGTCTATTCACAATTCAAGTTTAAGAAACAGGCAAACTATGAACTGGAATTCAAGAATGATCAGCTAGGGATGGTTAATCAGGATCTAGATAGAAAGAATCGCAGCATTGCCGAGAGTATCAATTATGCTCAACGAATTCAAGAAACCATCATGCCAACTCAAACACATCTGAACGAAATATTTCCTGAATCCTTTATTTTCTATAAAGCAAAAGATGTGGTAAGTGGAGACTTCCCATGGGTTTGGGCCTCACTAGATGGCAAAGGAGGAGTTTGTGTCAGCGCTGTTGATTGTACAGGTCATGGTGTGCCTGGTGCAATGTTGAGCATGATTGGTTACTTTTTACTAAATGATATTGTTGCAAGCAAAAAAATGCACAATCCTGCAATTATTTTGGAAGAACTTCATAATGGTATTAAAGAAACATTACGCCAGGAAGAAAATTTAGAATCCAAAGATGGAATGGATATAGCTTTTTGTACTATAAACAAGCAAAATCGAGAAGTGCAATATGCGGGAGCACATCGGTCGTTATTATGGTTACATAATAATGAGATTGAAGAAATACGGGGCGATAGATTTCCGGTTGGAGGGTTGCAATATTCAAGTAGAGGAAAAAAGATCAAATTCAAGAATCATCAGTTGCAATTAGAAGAAGGTGATTCTATTTATTTTTATTCAGATGGATTAATAGATCAAATTGGTGGTCCAAAAAGCAGAAGGTTTCAAAATAGTCAGGTGAAAGAAATAATTATAGAGAATAAGGACAAACCTATGGGAGAAATGAAAAATGTGTTTGACGAGAGATTCATTAAGTGGATGGGCAATGAAAAACAACTTGATGATGTGATCATGATAGGGATAAAAGTATGATCTGATGCTTTAAATATGAAGTGTTCAAGTGTTCAATTGGTAGTATTAATATTTCTTATTTTTTTTCTGACTGAATCTTTTTCTCAGGATCAAGTTCGTATAGACAGTCTTAAACGTGAATTAAAAAAAGAGAAAAATGATAGTTTGAAAATAAAGATATTGAATAAAATTACCTGGGAATTAATAGATTCTACTCCAGATACTTCATTATTTTATTCAAACCAGGCGTTACAAATTGCTTTAAAAATTCACTATACCCTAGCTGAAGCGGAGATTTATTCGACACAAGGAATATTGTTTAGAAATAAAAGCGAATTTGATACTGCAATTGGCTTTTGCCAAAGGGCTCTTGTCATTTATCAGGATTTAGCTGATAAGAATGAGCAAAACCAATTCAATAAATCAATAGCCCAGTTATATAATAGTTTGGGCAACATAAATATCAGCAAAGGAAATTATTCAGATGCAACAAATTATTATCATAAGGCTTTGAATATTTATGAAAAGGAAGAAAATACAAAAGGAAAGGCAATTACTTTTATAAATATTGGAACTGTATTTATGAAGCAACGAGATCACAAAATGGCTTTGGAATATAATTTCAGAGCATTAAGTGAATTAGGAGAGAATGGAGATGAGGAGCTTAAAGGGGATATCTACAATAATTTAGGAGGTGTTTACTATGAACAAGTTAAAGATTCACTGGCATTGGTATATTATTTAAAATCCTTGGAAATTGATAAACATTTAAATGATAAACAGGGCTTGGCAATTTCTTATTTAAACATTGGAAATTTGTTGAGTGCTAATATGGAATTTGAAAAAGCAGTTGAACATTACTTTAAGGCAATTCAAATTCAAACGGAAATTGATGATAAAGGATTTATGACATATACCTTAGTTGGTTTAGGGGAAACATACCAGAAAATGGGAGACTTAGACCGGGCAATAATTTATTTAAAGAAATGTGTAGACCTGTCTTTGCAAATAGGTGCTAAAAAATCGTTGCAGGATGCAAAAAAAGAACTTTCTAATATCTATGCTAAAAAGAAAGATTTCAAACAAGCAATTTACAATCATAAATCCTACTCAAATATCAAAGATTCTTTATTCAATGAGTCTAGCGCCAAGAGCATGAATGAAATGCAAACCAAGTATGAGAGTGAAAAGAAAGAGAAGGAAATTGATATGTTAACCAAGGATAATGAATTACAAGTTTTAAAAACAGCA
>JAESSM010000137.1 GCA_016764115.1 Bacteroidia bacterium
ATATGATTCATAATTCATTCGATGGAATTGATTTCGAAAATTCAATATTTCACATAACCAATAGTATAGGGATAAAGAAGGGAGAAATTGAGATCAACTCGCTTGGAGAGTTCAATGAAAAAATCAAACAACAGAGGATAAAGGTAGAATCTCTAATAATTCAACAGGGACACGATATACAAAATCAAGATATTTTCTTTTTCCGTGAATTACATTCTGACTTAATCGCAGACTCCAATCTCATAGATGCTCTAATAAATAGCAATATCACCGGAATCGAGTACCGGGAGCCAGAATTTGGTATAAAAAATTCACTTATCTCAAAATCTGATTAATATTATCCCCGATTGGACAATTAAAAGTTGGTGAAAAAACCAGACAGACTTATAAATAAGAAATTATGAAGTACTATATTTTATCTCATGCATCAGACCAAAAAGTTATAGGGGAGTACCCTCAAACTAAACCTACCGAAGCTCCATATCAAAATGGACTATTTGATCCTGACTCTCGAAGTAATTTAGAAAACGACAAGTTCCCAGAAATACCACCTAAATTAGATCTTGAGCTAGACAAAAAAGCAAAATTAACAGATATCATCTCTGCAAGTAATATTCAAGCTGTAGGCTTATTTATAAATGAAAAAGTGAAAAATATACTATCAGAATTCAATATTCTAAATCATGAATTCTATGAAGGATCACTATCCCATAATGGTAAAACTGATCCTTATTTCTGGCTACATATTGTCAATGATTCGTTGAAAGGAATTGATTTTGAAAACTCAATATTTGCTGAAACTGACCTATTTGGGGATAAAGTAAATGAAGTAAGAGTCGATTCCGAATCTGATTGGTATATCAAAAACAAAGAGTGTGAAGATATGAACTTCTTAAATGCGGATAAATTGGTATTTACAGCAAACTTCATGGACAGGAATTACGATATCTTTCTATTTCCTTATATACATCACTATATAATAGTATCTGAAAGAGTAATTCAATCTTTAGAAGATTTCAAAATAACTGGCTATCATATTAAAAAAGCAGACTTTATATAATCATTTAGTTAAACAGAGTATTAATATTTCCCGAAGCAGATTCAATTTTAGTAATAGGGCATTATTAAGGATTGAATAATAAAAGCAAGTTGTCAAGCCTCAAGTGAAAAAGATGTTTGGCAAATTGTTAATGATGGAAGAATCGTAGCGACTTATTAATCACAGACGAGAAAAATAAAAAACTGGCTACAACAACGTGTATATTGCATATGCACCCTACGGGATGCAAACGCACCATACACAAAACGTTAGAATTTATAATTCACCCCTACTCCCAACCCAACCATTAAAGTATAATTAGTAAAGTCAGCCAACTGTGTCAATGCTAGGAAAGAGTACCTAAAACCTGGTTCAATAAGAATTTCCACATTGCCTGCTAATTTGAACTCAGCCCCAATAGCTCCAGAAAAATAATTTTGTTGATACCTAAACCTGTTGTCCACGTAGACAATTACCATAGCTCCGTTGTCAACAGATCGAGTAATCTCATTTGAATTTCTTACAGACATACTGGTAATAACACCAAATTTTAAATACGAATTTATTTTACGCTTTTCCTTTAAGAAATAATATTTAAGATCTAATGGAATTTCTAGATAACTGGTTTCTGAAATCCTTGTACAAGACTCCATTGTGGAATCACAAAATGCACCACCCCAATCACCATGATCTATAATAGTATTAGAATAATTCAATCCTGTTCTCAATGTTAGCTGATTTGAAAGTTGTTTTTCTATTCTAAATCCTAGCACAGGTGCAAAAGAAAATCTGTTGGATGATTCCTCCTTAAAAACAAGACTTGGCATAAAGTAAGAACCAACTTTCCAGCTTTCAGTTTCAACCTCTTGATTGTCTTGTCCAATCGCTGAAAGTGTCCATACCAGAAACAGAGTAAATAAAATGCTTGTTCGGTTCAACACATCTTATTTTAAGGCGCGTTTTTATTAATAATTATTTTTTCAGAATAGGTATACATATCACCAATAATTCTAATAATATAAATTCCATTAGATAAATTACTTACGTTAATATTCAAATTGTTTAATGCAGCTTTATCTACTATTTGTCCATTTGCATTGTAAATTTCGTAGTAATGATTCTTAATAGCTCTATTAGATAAATCGATTCTGATTATATCTTTTGCTGGAATTGGAAAAATCTGAAAATTTTGGATCTCCTTTATTATTGTTATTGCGGTTGAAGTACTATCCTTCTTAAAATGATAATTAAATCGATCACAGCAGGGCGAATTTAAAGTAAGAGTACTATCATTGACATAGACATATTTAATCATATCATAAAACATAATGTTTCCAATGCCCGTATCTTTTACAAAATTAATTAACAAGCTATTCGAATCCTCTTCTTCAATCTCAATTTTTCCAAAATGAAGTAAACTGTCATTACGATACAATTTATAAATTCCATACTTCATAATCTCCATATCATCAAGATCTGGCTCATATCCCCCACCTGAAATGCCTCCTGATATGTCTGTTAAATTCCATTTATTATAGATATCTAAGTAATCATCCGAAATTATCTCATTACTGTAATAATGATTTTGGGTAAGGGTATCAATAATTTGGGCACTTAGATTATTGCATATCGCACAAATAAAAATGAATAATACATTTTTAGATATCATTTTTCTTTTAAAATGCCAGCTAACATTGTTATACAGCGAACGGATTCGCGAATTAATTGTTGCTTAGTACTCCTCAACTTCTATCCTTTTATGTTTTATGAGATATGATTTGACTGATAATTCAGCATATCCCAAAAATTGATTCTCATAAGGTCTTCTTCCAGAATCCCATCTGTGACGAAGGTTTATAGCACCTCCAAGCTTAATTGTTATTGCAGTACGGCTTAGGTTATATGCTTTAAATCCTAAAGTTGCACTGTAAACATCATTATATATGTGGGTATCACACTTGTGATGGCACCAAAAAAGGTTGTATTCTTTATTATTATGAAATGAAAT
>JAESSM010000235.1 GCA_016764115.1 Bacteroidia bacterium
TTAATGAAACGTCAAAGTAAGTATCTCCATTAATAACAAAAACATGTTCGTTTTCAACTTTGTCAAGTGCATTTTGGATTCCACCACCGGTTCCTAAAGCTTCCTCTTCAATGGCATATTCTAATGAAAGAGATTCATATTTATTCTTAAAATGATCTTGAATTTTTTCATGAAGATGCCCTACCGAGAGCACAGCTTTGGTGATTTCGTTTTCTATTAAATAATCAAAAACATATTGTAAGAATGGTAAATTATTTACCGGGGCCATCGGTTTTGGAATATCTGTTAGTATATGGCTTAATCTTGTGCCAAATCCACCTGCTAAAACTATAGCTTCGTTAGTCATTGGAAATGAACTTAGTTGAAGAGTTCCTTTTCAACCAATTCGCAAATGATGTGTCCGACAAGAATATGGGATTCCTGTATGCGTGGTGTATCTGTAGATGGAATATTGATAAGGTATTTACAGTTATTCTTCATGTTTCCTCCATCTTCTCCTGTAAATCCAATGGTTAGCATTTCCTGCTCATTTGCTTGATTGAGTGCCTTTATAATATTAGCAGAATTACCGGAAGTGGAAATACCAAAAAGCACATCGCCATGCCTTCCTTTAGCCTTAACTAGACGTGAATATACTTCATCGTAAGAATAGTCATTGGCTACTGCAGTGAGATAGGAGGTGTTAACATGAAGTGCTTCTGCAAATAGTGGATCGCGATCAGTATAAAACCTGCCTGAAAATTCAGCCGCTAAATGTTGTGCATCAGCAGCACTACCACCATTTCCGCAAAACAAAACTTTCTTATCATTTTGAAAAGCAGCAACAACTTGTTCTACAACTTTATGAATAGTCTCAAGTAGACTTTCATTATTTAATAG
The DNA here is from genome assembly GCA_016764115.1 of Bacteroidia bacterium. Classification (GTDB taxonomy): domain Bacteria; phylum Bacteroidota; class Bacteroidia; order JAESSM01; family NORP286; genus NORP286. The sequence continues at coordinate 880 of JAESSM010000235.1, forward strand.
TTGTTCCTTAGTTACAATGGAACTCTTAATGATCGATCTTATTTTGTCTAAATGCTCCATGTAGTTAATCCTGATCTTGTGAAAAAATATCTTCTTACTCTGCCTTCAAATTGTTCAAGTGATTTTACAACTTTATATCTTGAAACTTCAGGACAATATATGAGCATAAATCCACCACCACCTGCTCCAGATATCTTTCCCCCACTTGCTCCAGCATTTAAAGCTGTTTCATAAACCTTGTCAATTTCCGGATTTGTAATTCCATCTGCCATGTTCTTTTTATGCTGCCACCCGAAGTCTAAAATTTCACCAAAAACATCCAGCTCTCCTCTTAACAACGCTTCTTTCATTTTAATGGCTTGTTCTTTTACTTTATGAGTAGCATCAATGGATTTTTGGTCATTATTCCGAATATTTTTGGATTGCTTTTCTATTATTTCAGATGATAACCTGCTGGTAGCTGTATAGTAAAGAAGAAGGTTGTTTTCCAGTTCTGTACAATGATGAAGTGGTATTCTCAATGGATTTACAATCACTTTTTCGTCTTTGAAAAATTCCATAAAATTGAATCCGCCAAAAGTGGCTGCGTATTGATCTTGTCTTCCACCTGCCATTTTTAAGTCACTTCGTTCAATTTCGTAAGCTAGATTGGCAATGTCATATTCGCCCAGAGGGAGTTTTAACCATTCCACGAATGCTCCAAGGATTGCAACGACAAGGGTTGAGGATGTACCCAGACCTGATCCTGCCGGAGCATCTACATAAGTAGTTAACTCAAAAGAAAGTGGCTTTTTAGAAAATTGCTTAACGACTCTATTGTAAACTCCCTTTAAGAGATCAAGTTTCCCATCAATTTTAAGCTCATTAGTTGAATTAACTTCAACTACCTCTTCTTTGTCTGCAGCATGAAAAATTATCTTACCATCATCTCTTGGTTGAATAGTAGCATAGGCATAAAGGCAAACTGTTGCATTAAGTATTGCTCCGCCATAATTATCAGAGTAGGGACTAACATCTGTTCCACCACCTGCCAATCCAATTCTTAATGGTGCTTTACTTCTTACTATCATTTATCAATTATCAATTTACAGTTAGCAAATATCAGATAATATCTCTTATTCCAAAAGTCAAATTAGCGTATTTGGTTATAAAGCTCTTCTATTTTTTGAACAAAAATATCCCAACCATATTTCTTTTTCTCCTCTATAACGCCTGAAACAAAGAAATCTTCCTTTTTCTCATCATAAAATTTGTGGATGGCTTCAGCAATTTCTGCGGGATCTTGATTTACCACATACCCAACTTTTTCGTTCGGAACCATTTCAGGTAGTCCTCCAACATTGGTCACTATCATTGGTTTGTTAAAATGATAGGCAATTTGGGTTACTCCACTTTGAGTTGCTGATTTATAAGGCTGTACAATTATATCTGATGCACAGAAATATTTTTGTACATCCGAGTTTGGAATAAATTCATCTTTTAAGATGATATGATCTTGCAAGTTATTTTCTTCTATTATTTTTTGATAAGGCTCAGGGTTTTCATAATACTCTCCTGCAACTATCAATTTTAATTGAAAGTTTCTGAGTTTTTCATTACCAAATGCCTTGAGTAATAGGTCTAAGCCTTTATATGCTCTAATGAATCCGAAGAAGAGTAGGTAATTGAAATTAGGATCAAGGTTTAGTTGTTCTTTTGCAGATTGTTTAGAAATTATTTCCCCAAAATTACTGTATAGTGGGTGAGGAGTGAGGAGCTTTGGTTTAGATGTATCAAATTGTTCAAGGTCTTTCAGAACGGTATCTGACATACTTATAAATCCATCACAACCATTTACAAAATATTGTATGAGCTGATTGTCAAACGGTCGTTTTTCATGTGGAATTACATTGTCTGTTATGGCAATTACTTTTGTGTGTTTATTTTTTTGATGATGCGAGCTATAGTTCCAAAACATGGAGAAATGAATGGGATCCAAAACTTAAAAATTACTAAGTCGGGTTTGAGTTTTTTTATTTTTTTGCCAACAGATAACCAATTGAGCGGATTGATAGAGTTTACAGCTCTTGTTATTTTGAGATCATTGGGAGCTTGTTCATCAGAAAGCTGTGTTTTCCCGGGGAATAATATCGAAGGATATTGCAGGGTAAAAGTGAAAATTTCTACTTCACGATCTTCAGTTTGCAAAACTCTTGCAAGTTGTTCCTTAAAAGTAGCCAATCCACCCCTATATGGGTAGGCCGATCCAATAATAATAACTTTTCGCACTAAAAACCGATCTTGTTATCTATTTGATAGGTATTTCTTTCAGAGGAATTTCTAGAAACGAGTTCAGCCAAAAAACCTGTAAGAAACATTTGCGAGCCAACGATTACAGCCACCAAAGCTAAGTAGAACAAAGGTTGTTCTGTTACTTCTCTCGGTGCCTTTATTTTAAGAGATATATAATATAATTTTTGCCAAATGAGATATCCTGCCACCCCAAAACCACCTATAAATGAAAAGACTCCCATGGTGCCAAATAAATGCATGGGCCTTTGTCCAAATCGGGTTACAAACATTATAGAAAGCAAGTCGAGAAATCCATTTATAAATCGTTCCATCCCAAATTTGGTCTTGCCATGCTTCCTCTTATGATGTTCCACAACCTTTTCTCCAATTTTTATGAAACCATTTTGCTTGGCAATAACTGGCATGTATCGGTGCATTTCTCCATATACTTCAACACTCTTAACTAATGAATTACTGTATGCTTTAAGCCCACAATTAAAGTCATGTAATTTTTTTATTCCAGACATCTTCCTTGTCACCCAGTTGAAGAACTTGGATGGAATGGTTTTCATTATTGGATCATGCCTCTTCTTTTTCCATCCTGATACCAAGTCAAATCCTTGGTTTTGAATCATGTCATATAATTCAGGAATTTCATCGGGACTGTCTTGCAAATCCGCATCCATAGTAATGACAACATTTCCTTGAGCATGGATAAAGCCTTCGTTTAGTGCAGCTGACTTTCCGTAGTTTCTTCTGAACTTAATTCCTTTGATATTTGGAGCTTTTGATGTTAGTGAAACGATCTGTTCCCAAGAACCATCAGTGCTGCCATCATCTACTAATAGAATTTCGTAAGGTCCTAAATTCTTATCAGTGATGGATTTGTCGATCCAACTACATAATTCTTCAAGGGATTCTTCTTCGTTATAAAGTGGTACAACTACGGAAATATTCATAATACCAGTCTATTCTTGTATGTTGTTATCGGCAAAAGGTGGTTGATTTTTCTTAATAAACGCAGCAATTATCAATGATATTATAAATCCAAAAATACAGAAGGAGAAGAATGATTGAATTAAGTTACCAGGAGTTTGCGAAAAATCTTGTTTTTCAAGCTGTTCGATTTGTGTATCAATAACCTCGTCAGGTGCTCCGAAATACTGCATAGTTTCAATTGCATTTTCAATGATCTTGGTTTTTATCTCATCTGATAATCCTGGGTGAATAAAATTATACAAAACATACGTGAACATAAAGAGCAAGAAGATTGTTATTGCAAAAGTTGTAAATGAGATTAAAAGGCCATTTCTATAAGATAAAAACCCACCGGTTTGTTTGCGATAATTTAATCCTGCATAAACCATGAAGAAGATATAAATTATAAAGGAAATAGAGGACCATAAAGAGCTTGCTAATTTATCTGTGCCCATTATGTAAAGCATTAGAGTGTATATTATTCCAATTCCTCCGGAGATCAATCCAAAATTCAGGGCTATTTTTGCTGGTGTTATTTCTTGCTGTTCATTCATATATATGATTCCATATAATTTGAAAGAAACAAAGATAATAAAAATGGAAACTTCATTTTTGAGGATAATAAATCAACTTATTATTAGGCAGCAACAAATTGTCATTTATTGTAAATCTTTTCTACTTTTGTGGTGGGTAAGCCTTATACGACCAGCTCCCATTGAATTCCCCCAGGTCCGGAAGGAAGCAAGGGTAAATGGTTGTAGCGGTGCGATGTAAGAAGCTTACCCATTTTTTATTTTTCCAACCATTCATATATAATTTGAAATCATATGCAATTTTTTATTGATACTGCCAGTCTTGATGAAATTAAAGAAGCACAAGATTTGGGCGTTCTTGATGGAGTAACGACAAACCCATCATTGATGGCTAAAGAAGGCATAAGCGGAGAGCAAGAATGTATGGATCATTACAAAAAAATATGTGATATAGTGGATGATAAGGTCAGTGCAGAAGTAATTGCAACGGATTACGATAATATGATCAAAGAGGGTGAAAAATATGCAGCAATTGATGATAAAATAGTAGTGAAAATTCCAATCATAAAAGAAGGAGTGAAGGCAATTAAATATCTGACTTCAAAGGGAATTAGAGTAAATACAACATTGATATTTTCTGCAGGACAAGCAATTATTGCTGCAAAAGCGGGTGCAACCTATATTTCCCCATTTATCGGAAGGTTGGATGATATCTCAAGAGATGGTGTAGATCTTATCGCCCAAATAGTGAATATTTATGATAATTATGATTTTGAAACTGAAGTACTAGCGGCTTCCATTCGCCATCCAATGCATATTGTTCAATGTGCAGAAGTAGGTGCAGATGTGTGCACTTGCCCACTAAGCTCTATTTTAGCACTAATAAATCATCCATTAACGGATAATGGACTGGCAAAATTCTTAGCAGATTACAACAAAACTTTAGAGGTGGAAAGTGCATAAGTTGATTAACCTATCACCGACTAATTAATGCACGAAAAAATAATTATTTTAGACTTTGGTTCTCAGTACACTCAGCTAATAGCAAGAAGAGTTCGCGAATTAAATGTCTACTGTGAGATCCATCCATTTAATAAAATTCCTGATTTAGATGACAATATCAAAGGAGTGATCCTTTCCGGAGGGCCGTCTTCTGTAAATGTTGAAGATGCACCTCAAATCAACTTAGAATCTATTCTTGATAAATTTCCTGTTTTGGGAATTTGTTATGGTGCTCAACTATTGGTTAAGGAGATGGGAGGGGTTGTTTCTCCATCTGCGAAACGCGAGTATGGAAGGGCAAACTTGTCAACTATTGAGAATTCAACTTTATTAAAGGGTGTTAGTAATAATTCCCAAGTATGGATGTCGCATGGAGATACTGTAGAAAAATTACCCGATAATTTCGAGTTGATTGCAGGTACTGATTCAATTGAAGTTGCAGCATATAAA
>JAESSM010000097.1 GCA_016764115.1 Bacteroidia bacterium
AATAGAGCAAGCCAGAATACAAGCAGAAGCAACTTCAAGAAGAGACAACCTACAGTACTCTGCCATTTTTATTGGCATTTTGATACTCTTTGGAGGTATATTAATGTTGGGCTTTGTAAAGGTCAGACCACAAGATGTAGAGGGAATTATCTTTATCTCATTCCTGATTCTCTTTGAGTTTGTACTGGTCTTGGCTGATCCTCACATAGAACAATACACTGGAGGTGCACCAGGCTACAAACTTATTTTCAATGCAGGAATTGCAGGTATGATGTTTCCATTACATCAATTCTTTGGGGGGAAACTCAAGAAGAGAGTCATTAAAATTCAAAGAAAGAAGTTAAGACAAAGGATGGAGCAGTATAAGAAGGATACTGAAGAGATGTAATCCTAATTCTTGTAATTCCATTTCTAATTTCCCATCTTTAAATACTTCCATTAACCAATTATCAAATCCTGAAGCCAATAACAGTAATGTCATCAATTTGTTCGAATTCCCCTTGCCATTTTTCAATTGTTGCTTCCAATATCTTATGTTGTTCTTCCATTTCAAGTGTATGGATCTCTTCAAGCAGCTCTTTAAATCTGCGGGTCATGTATCGCTTATTATAGTTGCCTCCGAATTGATCAATGAAACCGTCAGAGAACATATAAACAGTGTCATCCTTCTTCAAGGATACTTCATGATTTGTAAATGATTCATCAGTTTTTTTGTATGAAATCCCAACCGGTTGTTTATCAGGTTTTATCTCTATCAAATCCTTTTTACGGTATATAAACAATGGATTATATGCACCTGCATATTCAAGAGTACCGGCCTTACTATCTATAGAACAAAGAGCGATATCCATACCATCTTGCGCTTCACCGATCTTCCCGCTTTGTTTGAGGACACCAATTATTCCATGCTTAAGATTATTCAGGATCTCAGCTGGTTGTGTAATTCGATTTTCAATGACAATGCTGTTTAATAATGAATGCCCTATCATGCTCATAAATGCTCCCGGTACTCCGTGGCCTGTACAATCTACTGCAGCTATTATCGATTTATTATCAATATGATTAAACCAATAAAAGTCGCCACTTACAATGTCTTTAGGCTTGTACAATACGAAAGAATTCTTGATGTGTTTTTTAATATAACTATCATGAGGAAGGATAGCCCTTTGGATCTTTTGTGCATAAGCTATACTTTTTATTATATCATCAAGAGCAATTGATAATTCATGACTTTTCTTTTCAACTACTTCTTTTTGTTTTATGATCTCATCTTCGGCATTTTTCCTTACGGTGATATCAGATTCGATAGCTACAAGCCTTTTCAATGAGCCGTCTTCTTTGAAAATTGGTGTTAAAGTCGTTTGTAACCAAATCTCCTTTCCATTTTTTGTTTTACTTGGAGCTTCGTAGATCACTGATTTTCTTTCACTTACAATTTCATTTAATAATTTTTCGATCTCCGGGTTACCACTTATTTTTTTCAAGTTTGTTCCTTTCTCCTTTCGAAATTCTTCGAACGTGTATCCCAATAGTTTTGTAAATCCATCATTTGCCCACTCTAGATTTCCCCTGGCATCCATAATGATGACCGAATTGTCAGTCTCACTGGCTACAATAGATAGTTTTTCAAGCACCTTGTTTTTCTGTTCAACTATTTTCTTTTGGGATTCTATCTCCACATTTTGTGCACTAATAGCAACATTTTTTTCCTCCAATTTTCTATTGGCTTCCTTTTTTATCCTGTAACTTCTATAAAATAAAAATATGGCCATTAGACTAATTATCATCACAGCAATAAACAAATACATAATTACTTTTTGAGCTTCCAATTGAGCCAATTGTTTATTGATCTTATCTTTCTGATCTTGCATTAGATTTTTCTGATGGGTTATATTTTTTTGTTGTTCACCTAAAATGTTGGTTTGCAACGCCATTCTCCCTTGTTGGTCACTGATCTTTTGATGTTGGTTCTTAATTTCTATTTCTTTTTCTGACAATACTTTTATCTTCTCAGCAAGAATTTTTTGCTGTACATCTATTTCCTTAACTAAATCAAAGAGCCGACTTTTTTGCTCTGTAATTTCCTTTTTTTGTATAACTATTTCATTTTGTTGCTCTTTGATCTCCTGTGACTGTTTCTTAATTGCCTCTTTTTGTTTTGTGATCTCATCTTGCTGCTTAATAATTTCATCTTTTTGAAGTTTAACAACTTTCTTTTCTTCTTCCAATGATTTTTCTACCTGGTTAAATAGATCTTCCCAGGTGCTACTGGATTTGATGGCCAGTTTGATCAATCCGGGAGATACTTTTAATCGTTCCCTTTCAATGATCCCTTCGTTTACCTCGAAATTCATTTTATTATCAATAATGATCAGGTTGATCATCGACTGGTTAAATGGGTAATTGGCACTAACCAACAAAGTATTATTCCCGTACATTTTATCCAGTACTTTTGAAAGATCATATTGATATTTCTTATTTACGTAAAGGATTTGCACTTTCCGAATATCTTCCACTGACTTGAAGTTCAATATCCTGATAGGTTTACCATTGACCTTTTTGGAAGCAGCAAGGGAATTAAATACATTTGTAATAAGGTCTTTTCCCAATATCCCGATTTTGAATTCTTCAATATCATCCATATTCTCCCACTCCACATACTTGGTGAAATTGTAAATAAAAATGACCCTAAGTTCATTTTCCGTAACCGCACTCTCTAATTTTGAACGATCCTGGGAAAATGCACAATACGATAAAAAGTTTAAACTAATTATGAATGTAACGAGATATGCCTTGAGTCCTGCTTTCATCTCTGAATATTGATAACACAAAGATAAATATAAGAAATTGTGGTTATAGTAAATACATCATGTTTGAAGCGGAAAGCGATAGGGTATAATGGGATACGTATGAGAAATCCCAAATTTCGAAAAACAAATTTCAAATAATATTCAATTTGTAACTAATAAGTGCCTTGAGTTTGGGATGCCTAAAATGCCTGGAGTTTTAATCTTCTAGCCCTACTTGCAATTCTTTTATCCACTTTTTATAACTTTAGACACTTCGTACTTTAGCTCACTTTAAGTACTAATAAGTTACCAATGATCTAATTCGGACTGATGTTTTCAATTGTCACAAATGATAATGTCCCTGTTCCATCATCAACTATTTTATACACATCATAATTAGTAACCACATCCCCGTTGGAATCTATGTCGCAATTACCGGACGCACCTTCGTAATTTACATCACCACTTTTTGCAGCAGTTTGGTTAGCTGACCAACCATCCTGTGGGTTTGCTGTGGATTCTCCGCTATCGTCACCTGAAACCTTCCTGATATTATCGTTTACAGCTATTCTGAATGCACCCATGTCATCAATGCTTGCACCATCTTGAACTGCGCGCTCCATAGAAAGGGCAAAGACGTATATGATATCGTAGAATTGAGCATTGAAAGATTCTACATCCTGACTATAGCGAGTTTTTAATTCACTTTGGAAATGAATATAGCTTCCAGAAGTTGTATCCGGAAAAGCATTTGCACCAAAGGCTCTTGGATTTCCGTTTATTACACCCGTTAAAAATTCAGGTGGCGCTTGAGTTAAAATGTTATCAGTTTTCTGTGCATCGCTGAAAATAAACCTGAGTGAATCTGTATTCAAGCCTAATACAGTTGCATTGTCTTTAACGTTGTTTAAAAATTCAACGTCAATTGAAAGAATAGCCGTAAACACAGCATCAGGATTGCCGCTGTAAAGGGTTGTCAGTTTAGTAATATAATCCGGATCACTTTCTAAGAAACTCACAGAATCAGTTATTGTGCCACCATCAGCAATAAACTTTTCTTTAAACTGCTGTGCCAGACCTTCTGAAAATACGTCTCCCGTTTGTACAGCTATAGCCACTTTAGTGATTCCATATTCAATTGCTTTTTTGGATAATACCAACGATTGAAATTTATCAGAAGGGGCTAAACGTTGGAAATAAGAAGAGATATTAGAATTTGAATTGGCAGTTGAGCTTCCTGAAATTTGTGGTATTTTATTACCATCTGCAACTTGCAGCGCTACACCTTTTGAAGAAGAACTAAAAGAGGTAACAAACCCTACCAATTCGGATGAATGATCACTTAGGATCGCATTAGCGATCACAGCTGCCTGATCCTCCCTGCTTAATGTACCGGTTGCTTCAGAACTCCTGATATCCGTTTTTATTAGATGTCCGCCCATTACACCACCTCCTGCATTTATTTCATCCACAATAGTGTTCACAGCATTTTCCCTGAAAGGACCACTACTTTTATCCATAGGTAAAATAACCCCCAGATATACATCTGCTTTTGTGGTAGTTGTAGTGTCATCATCATCATCTTTGTTGCAACCTGCATTAAATAATATTGCTACAATCAGGGTAAACGGGATAAAGAATTTTAAGTATTTCATTATTTAGAATTTTAGGGTCCGGAAGTGAATCAATTTGATTCGTAAATATAAAAAAGTTTAGTCATTAATCGATCAGGAGTAAGAAGCCAGAAGTATGATTTTAGATTTCCGATTTACGAATTTTTAATAGTAAATCTAAAATCGTAAAGCGTAAATTTTGCAGCAAATCTGATTTTATGTAAAGACACTAAATAATCTGTGCCAAACTAAACCAAACAGTTCTACCTATTGCGGGTATATCGTATTTATAAAAACCCGGATAAGAATATTTTTTATTCAATAAATTTTTCACTGAAATGGATATTACCGTTGGCTTTTTAGACGAATCCGATCCTCTTTTGGAGACTCTCTGATCATCTTTGCCGAGTAAATACAAATTTCTACTTGTAATCGTAAAATCAAAAAGAAAATATTTGTTGATGTTGTATGGTGTAGATTTTCCTAAAACAAGGTTATTCTCAATATTATTTTGTGATGCGATGTAATCATCAATGTAATAAGCCTGTATACTAATATTAAGTTTATCCAGAGTATAATTCAGGCTTCCATTAAATAACAGATCAGGAAAAAGTTTTACTTTTTCTTCATTTTCGTCCTGATCCAATGTTAAAGAACTCTGTTTGGAAACGTTAATTATTCCTGAAACTGATTTTATTTTGAAGCTTGTGCTAAGTTCTATACCATAAGAGGCAATATTTGTTAGATTTATAGGTTTTGAAATACCACCTTTTTGTTCAATGACTATGATCGAATCAATTAAATTTCGAAAGCCATTCAATTGAAACGTAATATTTTTAATTGGTGTAATTCCGATAGATGCTTCCACTGTTTTAGCTATTTCTGGGCTGAGTGATGCATTTCCGATTATTCCATCATCCGAATTATACGGAGGATTCGGACTAAAAAGCTGTGACGGAGTCGGTGCTCTAAAAGACGTTCCGTATAATAGTTTGGTATATAATTTATCTGAGAATGCATAAACAGTTGCTAAGCGGTAATTAAGTTTGTTCCCATAAATATTATGTTTGTCATAACGAAATCCACCGGTAAATGTACCCTTCGGTGAAAAGTACCAGATTCCCTGTGTAAATAATCCAAAATTTGTAAATTTATTTTCACCTACGGTAATAACAGGGTCATTTGTATCGTTGGTGGTTTTGTTGATCTTATAATAACTTAATAAGTCATGATTATCTTTACTGTTATCAGCACCGATCATAAAATTGAGTCGGTCTGATATATTGAAACTCAAATCTCCAATGAGGTCCAGCGCTTTATAGCCGGCATCTGTTTTTATGTTGAATCCATCTGTTGGAGAAGGGTGATCATCTATGATATTGTTATCCATTATTTTACCTGAAGAATATGCAACAGAAAGGTTAGCTGATAACACACTATCTAAATATACCCCATTGAAGTTCTGTTTTATGAACAAATTCCTGATATTGATACGGGTGTTGTTTAATATTGGATTTTTCTCATAAAACCGTCCGTTATTATCTAGTTCCTGGTAATAACCATAAGTAGTGAATTTTCCGAAAGATGGCTTTACATTGAAAGAACCATACATTGACAAAGGGCGTGAAAAATCATTCTCAGTTGTATAATCGAATGGTTTAATACCCGGATAATCATTATTCAGTTCATCTCGGAGTGTTTCAGAAGAAACCGGTAAACGAAGTCCACTCCGGTCAATTTTCTCGCTCAAAAAGCTGAGAGTAAAACCTGTTTTTTCAGTACTTTGTCCTACAGCAAATTCAAACCTTCCATTTGACAAACTTCCATCTCCATAAGAGATAACAGACGAACTATTCAGATCTTCAGCTGATTTGGTAATGATGTTTACCACACCTAGAAAGGCGTTAGCCCCATACAAAGCAGAGGCTGGCCCTCGAATTACCTCTATCTGTTTTACCATTACCATTGGTATTAACTCAGGGCCAAGAAAATTTTGTGACGTAGAACGAAATGATACAGGTTGCCCATCGATCATTACCTTAAGGATCCTGCTGGAAGCACCTCGACCGCCATTGATTCCACGTACAGATGCGTTATGTGTTACATGGTCGGTCGTAACAAAAAAACCAGGTATAGATTGCAAAGCTTCACCAACTGACATGAATCCTCTTTCGCGTATATCCTTTTCGCTGATCACATCAATAATGGCAGGGGCTTCGGATATTTTCTGGCTTTTCCTTGATGCACTTACTACCTGGATATCAAGCAAATCTTCCAGACTCATTTCATGAATTTCTTCTTCAGGGGCTTCTCCCTCTTCTTTTACTTCGGGTAATATGCCTAACAGGGATTTAAAAGCATCCGATATTGTGTCTGTTTTCTCCTTGTCCTGCGCAAATAAATTGACAGGTAAAAAAAAACAATTCAAAACTAATGTAGCAACAATTCCTATTCTAAATAAGCTCATATTTTATTAATAGAAAATTAGTTACAGACAATTTCCCTCATATATCCGAAACACCCTGAAAAATACTAAAATCTTTAGAAAAATTAGTAAGAAATGATAAAATCGAAAGTGCAGAACTTTATTAAATTTCCCACAAAATATTCCGATAAAGTGTAAAATTTGTTCACAGTTATTAAATTTATCTATACTAATATTGTTGAATATTTTCGAGCTGAATCCAAATATAATGGGGAAAGAATCAATACACCAGTATTTTACTTAGACAATACAGCAGTAGATAGTTAGTGCCTAAATTGTGTAAAGAAAGAAGGGACTGATAGATGCGATAGAGCTCTATCGTCTTTTAAGATACTGTAATCTCTGACAGTAAGCAACCCAAGCATTATAAGTTAGTATTACTCAGGGTGGATATAATTTAACTTTTTGATAGCCCTTTTATTACCGCAATAAACAGATACAAAATAAAAGCCCGATTCTAAAAACACTGCTTTTTCTTGCAAAACCCAACGTACTTCTTTGACTCCTTTTTCAAAATCACGGAATTTATACAACTCTCTTCCTGAAATATCATATATTCTAATATCATCAATAACCAATCCGCTCTCAATTATTACATATTCACCGGACGGATTAGGGTACAGTTTAACGAAATTATTATCGGCTTTTTGAGATTTAATACCTGTAGGCCAGGCAACAAAAACTTCTTTTGAATACATATTAAATTCAATGTTATCAGTAAATGTAGCGGTTGGCCATATGAGAATTACATCCTTGTTATTTTCTTGTGTAAATAAAGTAGGATCAATAAACAAATCCATTTCCTTAACGTAGCTACTATCTCGTTGGATACTCACATTATTAAGTGTATCTGAAAATGAAGTTTGAAGATCGTTTGGAACATTTGGAGGAATGGTGTCAGTGATCATATAATTGATCTTCAGATTAGAAGCAGGAAATAGCGCAGTATCTTCATTTAAGAGTCTAAGTTGATACTTGATAGT
>JAESSM010000120.1 GCA_016764115.1 Bacteroidia bacterium
CATTGAATAGCCATAAGCTCCTGCATTCAAAATTGCCAAAATATCTCCTTCCCGAACTTCATTTAATTTCCTGTCTGAACCAAAAGTATCGGTTTCACAAATATATCCTACAACGGTATAAATTCGTTGAGTACCTGTTGGATTTGATAGGTTGATAATGTGGTGGTATCCTTCATAAAACATAGGGCGAATTAAGTGATTTAGGCCCGAATCAACTCCGGCAAAAACTGTAGCAACTGTTTGTTTTACAATATTTGTTTTAACTAATAAATAACCACTGTCACTAACCAAATATTTTCCAGGTTCAAACCACAATTCAAGATCTCTTCCATATTCTTCACAAAACTCTTTGAACCTTTTTGACACTTTTTTACCTAGATCTTCAACATCTGTACTAATATCTCCTTCTTTGTAGGGAACTTTAAATCCCGAACCAAAATCAAGAAATTGAAGATCTTTAAATTCCGAAGCGGCATTAAACAAAACTTCGGCTGCATTTATAAATACCTGAGAATCTAAAATATCAGAACCTGTATGCATGTGAACTCCTTCGACCAACATATTGTTGGCCTTAACAATCCTAATTATATGCCTTAATTGATGAATAGAAATGCCAAATTTGGAATCAATATGTCCGGTTTGAATATGTGAATGCCCTCCGGCAATTATATGGGGGTTTATTCTTACACAAATTGGAACGCTATTCTCATATAAATGCCCAAATTGCTCTAACACAGAGATATTGTCAATATTGATCTTTACTTTCAACTCAACTGCTTCTTTAATTTCATCAAAAGAAACGGAATTTGGAGTAAAGAGGATATCATCAGGTTTGAATCCTATTTGGAGCCCGTATCTTACCTCTTGAATAGATACAGCATCCAATCCAGCACCTTGTTCTTTTAGCAACTTGATAATATTGATATTAGAATTTGCTTTTAGTGCATACTTTATTTTCAGCTCAACATCAGAAAAAGCATCAGTAAGTTTTTTGTATTGGGAAATAATTTTGCTGCTATCATAAACATACAATGGGGTTTGATACTCATTGCACAAATCTAATGCACTAAGTCCTCCTATTTGGTATTGATTATCAATGAGTTTCATGAAAAAAATAAATTTTTGCAAAGATGGGGATTTAATCTTGAAGGTAAAACAGATTTATAAGAGACTTCCCTATTTGATGACTTGAAATTCCAAAATGGAATATCAATTTGGGGAGGAACAAGGAAACAGCCTTATGCTTTTACCGAACAAGGGTTGGTAATGCTTTCTGGTGTGCTGAATAGCGATGTTGCTATACTAGTAAATATTCAAATCATCAGAATATTTACTAAAATGAGAGAAATGATCTTTAACAACAAAGAAATTTTGATAAGACTTGAAAAACTGGAAATAAACCTATTTGAACATGATGATAAAAGTAATAAACAGGAAAAAGATATCCAGTTATTGTTCCAGGCATTAAAGCAATTACTCAACCAGCAAAAATTGCCAAGAAAACAGATTGGGTATAAGTTGAAAAAGGGTGAATAGGGAATAAAGAAGTACATTTCTACATTAATGACTCTTTATTAATTATTCGTTATTTTTTTAAGGACGTAGTTTCTCTACTCAAACCCTTCACTAAAGAACTCTTTTAACGATATATTGAAAGCATTAACCACTTTTACCAAACTGCTGAAACGCATATCCTCTCCTTTTTCATAACGACCATATTGACTGCGAGATAAATTGTTTTCGTAAGCGAAGTATCATAACTCGTATATCCTGCTTTTTCTCTTAGTGATTTTATTCTCTTGGCAAGTTGTTGTTTTTCTTTGAGTTCTTTCTTGGAAGATTTCATATCCAAATAACATAACTTTACCACTAAACAGTTACCATTAATTAGAAACCTTTAATAAGAGGTTTCGTATATAAAAATTATAAGGGAATTCATTCAATTATAAAATGGATAACACTTTTGAAAAGTTAATGAAGTAATAAATATTAATTCAAAAATTGAAAATAAAAATGATCCAAATGATACCTAAAATGTCTATTTTGACAATTTGTATTTTAATTAATACAATGTTATTTTAATTAATACAATGTCTTTTCATTCCTCAGCACAAACTTCCTTTGAAAAGGAGTTTGGTAATTCCGAATATGGACTAAATGGAAGTTATATATTCCCATTATCTGATGGGAATTATTTACTAGGTGGATTTGAAAGTACTGATAATCAGAATTCAAACAGATTATTTGTTGCTAAAGTCAATCAATATGGAGATTCGTTATGGTTAAAATACTTCAAAAAATCCAATTCTCGTATTGACATACATGGATTCTATGAAACAACTGATGGTAATTACTTATTATTAAACACCATCTATAATTCCAATAATGCTAGCGATAGATCTCATTGGCATTTAAAATTGAGCCCAAATGGAGATTCCCTTTTAAGTAAAACCATTGTTGATACAAATTACTTTACTACAAGAACATCTTTAAATATGTCAGATGGTAATTACCTAATTGCAGGATATTCATATACTAGTTTGAATTTAAATGACATACTATTAATCAAGTTAGACTTGAATGGGAATGAGTTATGGAGGAAAAATTATGGAGGTACCGACTATGAGAATATTGAAGGATCAGGTGCAGTAATTGAAGCTGTTAATGGGAACTTGTTCGTAGCTAGTCGTACATATTCTACTAGCACAAATACAGGTGATCTTTGGATTTTATATCTAAATTCTAATGGAGATACCTTATGGACAAAAAATGTAGATGTTGGAGGCACGGATATAACAAATGTCAGAAAGTCTTGGATTGTTATGAACAATATGATAGTTTTAGTAGATTGGTACGATGGTTCAATAGGAGAAAATGGCTGGTCCCTGGCAAAAGTTGACTCAAATGGGAATGTGATCTGGAATAATAAATTTGGAGGGTCTTTAGATGCTTTTTATGACACAGACATAGTTTCAGCAATCTTAAGACCGGATGGCGGTTTCTTAATAAGCGTAAACAAAAGCTATTACTCTACTGTATATAATGCATACACATCCAAACCTCAGTTAATTAAACTCAATGCAACTGGTGACTCATTATGGTCGAAGGATATTCGTTATAGTCAAGGTCAGTTAATAAATGCACTTGATGGAGGATTCTATTCTTATGGTGGAGGTGTTATCCAGAGGTTTGATAAGAGCGCTGATTCTCTTTGGGCTAATTCTATATCGCATGGATTTACAAGTGTAAATTATATAGTAGAAACAGAAGATTCTGTTGTATTTGGAGTTGGGAGAGGTTTTTATTCTAATAAAATTGCTGTGATTAAACTTGAAAGGAATGGTAAGGATGGATGTAGAATATTTCCTTCAAATCCAGATTATTGGAATCCCGATGATCCAAATATTTATGACCAACCTATATGTATGGTGACAGTAGATTCTACTACAGGTAGTTTTAAGTTAGTATGGGAAAGAAATATAGAGTATGGGATAGATATTAACAGCAGCAACATAAACATATATAGGCAAAGAGCTACAGGTAAGTACCAGGAAATCGGACAAGTTCCCCTTACTGATTTAAGTACTTACATTGACAGTAGTTCAAATTCGTACGAAAAATCTGCGCGTTATAAACTGTCTATTTTAGACAGTTGTGGTAATGAATCTGATTTAAGTTTTCCTCATAAGACTATGCATCTTTTATTTGGAGAAGGTGTTAATGGTTCCTGGAATTTGATTTGGGATATTTATGAAGGATTTGATTTTGATTATTATGTAATTAACAGGGGTACCTCCATTTCTAATATGTCACCTATTGATACAGTTCAAATTGATTTTACGACTTACACAGATTTAAACCCACCTGCAGGAATAGTGTATTACCAAATTGAAGCTATCAACCCTACAGGGTGTAATGCTACTACAGGTAAGAAAGCTTCCATAACAGGTGCAAAATCAAATTATGGTACCAATGATACTACATTCCTCAAACAATTTATGTCCTATCCTGTCTCAGCTTTTGGAGTCGACACAACGGTTATTTGCAAAAATGATACGGTTAATTTCATCAATTATAGTGTTAATGCCAATAATTATTCATGGTATTTTCAAGGGGGAACTCCAAATACATCCAATCAAAAAAACCCTGCTGTTGCATTTTCAGACACCGGTAGTTTTGATGTTACTTTAACGGTTACCAATAATAATGGTTCAGCTAATGAAAGTAAACCTGCTTATATTAATGTAATAGATTGCAGTCAGGATACTACAGGTACTGGTTTCATTTCAAATCAGGATATGCAATTATTTATTTACCCCAACCCCTCCAAAAACATTTTAAATGTAGAATTCAATGCTTCAACCTCCGAGCAATTGAACTTTAACCTTTTCAACATAGTTGGTGAGGAAGTCTTGGCTCAAAAAGAAGTTTCCAAAGTTGGTGCTAATCATTTTTCTATATCAACAACCGGCTTAACACCAGGTATCTATTTTCTTCAACTGCAAACACTAACAGGAAAATTCAATTCAAAAGTGGCTATAGAAAGGTAAAAGGTCAGATATACTAAATCTTGGAGATTTAGTATATCTTTGGTTTGGTCATTACTTCTTCTTAGGTTGGCTTTCTATTAAGTTCTTTAAGGATGTATTGTACAATTCCTTGTATTCATTAATCGAATCAAAATTTTCATCATCAATTGAAATATATTTTCTTGTTACATCTCCAATTTTGGAGTAGCTGCAACTATTTGATTCTAAATACGATACAAGCGATTCTTCCTTGTCAGGAGAAATAGAAACAATGACTCTGCTTTGAGCTTCACCAAAAAGGTATGCATCTTTTCTAAAGTTTTGATCCGTGGTTATTTTGAACCCATAAGTATTGACCATGGCCGATTCAATCAATGCAATGAACAATCCTCCTTCAGAAATGTCATGGGCAGAATTAATAAGGGATTGATCGATCAAATCTTTAATGGAATTTTGAAGCGCAAATTCTTCTTCCAAATCAAATTCAGGAGCAGGGGAGTGTTTTAAGTTATGATAATTGTATAAATATTCAGAACATCCAATATCATTTGAAGGCTTTCCAATCAAGTATATTAGATCTCCCTCATTTTTGAAATGCAATGTCATGTGTTTGGATGAATCATTCAAAATTCCGACCATTCCAATAACTGGGGTGGGATATACTGGGCCTTCATCCGAAGATTGGTTATAAAAACTAACGTTACCACCTGTAACTGGTGTTTCGAACTTCCTACAAGCTTCGCTCATCCCTTGGATTGCTCCAACAAATTGCCAATAAACTTCCGGGTTATAAGGATTGCCAAAATTCAAGCAATTGGTAATGGCCGCAGGTTCACCTCCTGAGCAAACAACATTTCTTGCAGCTTCTGCAACAGCTATCATAGTTCCTTTTTTGGGATCTGCATGAACATACCTGGAGTTGCAATCGGTTGTCATGGCGATTGCTTTTTTGGTTCCTTTGATTGTCACTAGCGCAGCATCCGATGGATTGTTGGTAACCATATTTCTTGTTCCAACCATTGAATCATATTGCTCAATAACCCAATGTTTGGAAGCAATATTGGGATTTGATACCAAGCTTCTGGCTACTTCCACTAAATTTTCAGGAATATCCACTTTTGAGCTATCAAAAGCATCTATTTTTTCAAGATATTTTGCAGGCTCATAATCTCTATCGTAAACAGGAGTTCCTCCTCCAAGTACCAATGACTCAGCCGAAACATCGGCAACTAATTCATCGTGCATATAGTATTTCAATCTTTGTTCTTTAGTTACTTCACCAATAATTGCACAATGAATATCCCACTTTTCAAAAACTGATTCGATTTCTTGTTCCCTACCTTTCTTAACTACAATTAGCATTCTTTCTTGAGATTCGGATAACAGCATTTCAAAAGGCTC
Organism: Bacteroidia bacterium; assembly: GCA_016764115.1. Classification (GTDB taxonomy): domain Bacteria; phylum Bacteroidota; class Bacteroidia; order JAESSM01; family NORP286; genus NORP286. The sequence goes on from JAESSM010000120.1 coordinate 5,931, forward strand.
CATGTTTGTTTGCCTGGTTGGGACTCTGTCTAAATGGATGATCATTCCATGCTCCCCTTTAGCTGACATTTCTGCAGTAGAGCATGTAATACCTGCTGCACCCATGTCCTGCATCCCTATCATACAATCCAGACCCATAGCCTCTTGAGTTGCTTCTAAGAGTAATTTTTCTTGAAATGGATCTCCTACTTGTACAGCTGGAAGATCATCTGCTGAATCCTCAGTAAGATCTCCTGAGGCGAAAGTTGCTCCGTGGATACCGTCTTTCCCAGTTGCTGCGCCTACTATATAGACAGGATTCCCTTCGCCATAAGAAGTTGCAGAAATAGTTTTATCCTTTTTGACAATACCAACCGACATGGCATTTACCAAAGGATTAACATTGTAACAGTCATCAAAATAAACCTCACCACCAACTGTTGGAATACCGAAAGAGTTGCCATAGTCACCAATTCCTTTCACAATTCCTTTAATCAACCATTTGGTTCTATCAGAATCTATATTCCCAAATCTCAATGAGTTTAGTGTAGCTATTGGGCGTGCTCCCATAGTAAATATATCTCTGTGGATTCCACCAACACCTGTTGCCGCTCCTTGATATGGCTCTATTGCAGAAGGATGGTTGTGGGATTCAATTTTGAACGCGCAGGCCAAACCATCTCCGATATCAATTAATCCGGCATTTTCTTCACCTGCGGCAGCTAGCATGCGCTCTCCCTCTTTTGGTAATGTTTTTAGCCATTTTATAGAATTCTTGTATGAACAATGTTCCGACCACATTACGGAATACATGCTTAGCTCGGTAAAGTTGGGAGCTCTACCCATTACCTCTTTGATTTGGTCGTATTCTTCAGATAATAGTCCTAGTTCTTTGGCGATTTCAACTGTAGTTAATTGTTCTTCCAATGTTGCTTCCATTTCTATGGTTGGTTAAAAATGAACAACAAAAGTACATATCTGTTATCAATATTCAATAGGATTCAATTCATTTTTAAATAAAGAGGTATGGCATTACTTTTAACTCAAAAATTAGTTATTTTGATTGTTCATAATAAGCCTGATGGAAATTGTTTTAGCAATAAGTTACACTGCTTTATTCATTTATTTAATATTTAAACTATCCTTTTTCAGGATCCATGGTTTACCAAGAAAATTCATAACGGGAGTTTTCTTTCTGAAGTTGTTGTGTGGACTGGCGCTGGCTTTCTTGTATAAATATCATTATCCTGAACCGGAGAAATATGCTGATACTATAAAATACTTTAATGATAGCAAAGTCTTGTATGAGTTGATCTATACAGATCCTTTGGCTTTTTTTGAACTTCTTTTTACAGTTAATAATGAGTCAATTTTACATCTTGAGTATTATTTGCATTTAATGGATTGGTGGACTTTTGAAAGTCAAACAATAATTAAGGTAAATGCTTTAATGAGAATATTTTCAGGTGGGTTTTACTTTGTGCATGTAGTGTTTTTTGTTTTCCTGTCACTCATTGGGTTGGTTGCATTTTACAAGTTTCTTAACAAAGTTATCCCCGGTCATTTACTTTGTAAATACGTCAGTGTGTTCTTTGTTCCCTCAGTATTGTTTTGGGGTTCTGGAGCTTTAAAAGAGGGAGTATTTATTTTTGCAAATGGGGTTTTCTTTTACTCCCTTTATGAGATTCTAACTAAAAGGGCAACATTATTAAGGCTGTTAACTTGCATTTTAGGACTCTATTTATTGATGTTTAATCAATACTATTTGGTGGCTTTGCTGGTTCCGTGCCTTGTAGCATTTGTAATTACTACGTATGCTAACCCTAAGCGGGTTGGATGGTTCTTCTCTGCGATATCGATAGGATATTGGTTGATAGTGCTAAATGCATACAGAATATTTCCGAAATATGATTTTATAAAGTCGTTATATAAAAAACAGCAGCATTTTATAGGTTATACATCAGATGTAGACGTAGCAAGTTTGATTGATTATAAAGTACTAAAGCCAACATTCTTAAGTTTGGTGGAATGTACACCCACGGCTTTTTTTAATAGCATCCTTCGGCCACACATTATGGAAATAAAAAATGCTTTGATGCTAATGGCAGCATTAGAGAATATGCTGTATATTATATTATTTATGGCAATTATTATTTCCTTTAATAAGGCGAGGTTTAGGAGATTGTTTCGATTTCCAATAATTCAGTTTTCTATTTATTTCAGCGTGCTTTTATTTCTGCTAATTGGCTTGGTGGTACCTGTTGCCGGAGCAATTGTAAGGTATAAAGTCCCCCTATTAATTTACTGGACATTTGTTTTGATGATGATGGTAGATCCTCAAAAGTTAAGCGCACGGATTGGTGTTTTGAAACCGATAATTAGCTATTTTTATAAAATTGAGGTGAAACTAAAAAAAGGTACTTTTTCCCATTAATGGGCTATTTTATTAGACCTATTTCCTAAAAAGTATAGTTATTTCATTCGTATCATGCATTATTTTGATTGTATTCACAAAAAAGTATACTTTTTTGTGAAAATGTTGATAAATAGTGTGAATTTGTCACTATCATGTCGTATTATTGTATAATATTAAAGAACCAACTATTAACCCCTTTTAAAAATTACAATTATGAGATTTAAAGCAATTGAATCAGTTCAAGAGCGCTTTGGCCAAGTACAAGGATTGCCATCCAATGGAAAAAGCACTACAAAATTATCTGAATACTTCGGTTCGTACGTATTTAATCAGCAGTCTATGAGGGAATACCTTTCTGAAGATTCATTTAAAGCAGTTATGCAGGCAATCAATAAAGGGAGAAAAATTGATAGGAACTTGGCAGATCAAATTGCATCTGGAATGAAAGCTTGGGCGTTAAGTAAAGGGGCAACACATTATACCCACTGGTTTCAGCCTTTGACGGGGGCTACTGCTGAGAAACATGATGCCTTTTATGAGCCACGGGCGGACGGGTTAGTAATTGAAAATTTTGATGGTGGACAACTTGTTCAGCAAGAACCTGATGCTTCCAGTTTTCCAAGTGGAGGAATAAGAAATACTTTTGAAGCAAGAGGTTACACAGCTTGGGATCCAACTTCTCATGCATTTGTTGTGAATTTTAAGGGAGGAGGTGGAACGTTGTGCATACCAACTGTTTTTGTTTCATAC
>JAESSM010000098.1 GCA_016764115.1 Bacteroidia bacterium
CCTAGGTAACTGATGCCACCGGGGTAAGTGGCGGCACGATTAATAAATTCAAAGTAAGCCTTTCTGCTCTCTAGATCCCAGCCTGATTCTGAGTCCTTTAACACATAAGCATAATGTAGGCCTTGCAGCGGCGGCATATTGTCCATGACTTTTTTAGCTGTTCCACCATAGTCACCAAAAACAGTAAAGCCTTGATTGAGAACAGCTTGAGATGCCCAGTTAGGTTTCTTAGTACTTTACCAGTTCGTAATGGATGGCAAACTTGATGATCTCTGCTGTGTTCTTGACCTTAATTTTTTTCATCAAATTTTTACGATGAGTTTCGACTGTTCTTACACTGATAAATAAGTGCTCGGCAATTTCCTTATTTGACAACCCGTCTGCGATTAGTATCACGACCTCAATCTCTCTTTCTGTTAAAACCGAAATATCCTGATCAAAAGCAGAAGGTTTCACAGATTCTCTGGTTTTATCTTGCATACCCTTAAGCATGATCTGGGTTACTTCATTATTGAAATAAAAATCACCTTTCGCAATTGTTTTAATAGCATCTAAAAGTTCAGGCATCTTAGCATTTTTTAGTATATATCCTGAGGCACCAGCTTCATACATTCTAATTATGTATTCCTCGTCTTCATGCATGGTAAGAATCAAAATCTTTACATCAGGCAAGTCTTTTTTGATCGTTTCGGTTGCTTCAAGTCCTGACACGTTTGGCATTGCGATATCCATAATTAAGATATCCGGACTATGTTTTTTTGATAGATCTATTGCTTCCTGACCATCTTCTGCCTCACCAACAAGATTAAACTCTTCTGAAGTTAAAAGCATATCTTTAATTCCATTACGAATTAACTCATGGTCATCTGCTATTAATACTTTTGTCATACGTGAATTACTTATTGCTTTGAGGAACTTCGATAATTATCTCAGTACCTGATTTACTATCGCTGTTTATTTTTACTTTCCCATTAAATGATTCCACTCTATCTTTAATATTTTGTAGGCCCATAGAGGTATTCTTTTGGGTTTGTTCAACATTAAATCCTTTACCATTGTCTTCAATTACAAGGAAAATTGATTTTTTTGATTTAAAGATCTGAACACTTGCTTTCTTTGCTTTAGAGTGCTTGATAATGTTATTAAGTGCCTCCTGAACAATTCTATACAAACAGATATTTAAATTATTGTCTTTAATTTCCTTAAAGTTCCCGTAATCAAGACCGATCTTTAGTTTGCCTTGACCACTCATAGTTTTACAAAGCTGTTTTAAAGCGGGTTTTAATCCAAGATCGTGCAATGTAGCAGGAGTAAGTCCATAAGCAATATCCTTTGTTTCGTTTATTGCATTTTTGATCATTGACTGAACATCATTGAATACCTTTTTCTTATACTTCCCGGTTGACTCCAGATCATTTCTAATGTTGTCTATATTGAAGGAGATTCCGGTAAGAATTTGTCCTAATCCATCATGAAGTTCAGTGGCTATTCTATGACGTTCTTCTTCCTGGGTGTATATGGATTCAAATATTCTTTTGTTCTTTTCATTGATCAACTCTAGTGTCAACTCGTTTCTCTTTGTTACATCACGAAAGAATCCTTGGGTGGCTACAACTTTTCCATCAATAATTCTTGGAGATGCATTACCTTCAACTTCAATAATGTTCCCATTTTTACTAATGAACTTTGCTTCTAAATTTTTCATAACCTTACCCTTAAGAACCTCTTGCATCATTAACATACAGTGGTGCATGGAATCAGGATGAACAATATCCATTATATTCATAGATATCAGATCTTTTTTGCTATATCCTAAAGCTTTTCTCCATGATTTGTTCACAAATAAAAAACTACCATTGAGATCAATACTTTGTATCAGATCATGGGCATTTTCGAATAAACTTCGGTATCTTTCTTCGCTTTCTTTCAATTGTACTTCAAATTTATTTCTTTCTGTAATATCAGTTATTGTTACTAAAATTGCGGGAGTGTCATCATATTTCATCAGCATTCCAACTACTTCTGCATCAATGATCTTTCCTTTTAATGTAACAAGTTTCTCAACTGCAACTTTAGTTTTACCACCCTTTTTTATCAAATTTTTTATCCTGGAAGCAGCAAATTTTTTAGAAGATTCATAAACTATATCCATAATAGGCCGTCCAACTAAATCGGCTGATGTTTTGGCTTCTAATACTTTAACACAAGCGTCATTCGTATATAAAACTACTCCATTACTATGAACAGCCATTGGATGAGGTGAATCCTCTACAATACACCTGAATCTCTCTTCGCTTTCTTTTATTGCGCTCTCATAGGCATTTCTTCGGGTAACATCTGTTAAGCTGGCTAAAATAGAAGGTTTTCCATTAAAATCAATGGCAATACCATTAACTTCTACGTCAATTAATTTTTTATCAGCTCGCATGAACTTCTCTTGCAAAATTGGTACTTTACCACCGGAGGATTGTAATTTTTTTATTCTCGATTTGGCTATCTTTTTGAATGATGGATGAACAAAATCCAATACATTCTTTCCAATTAATTGTTTAGCTGATTTAGCCGCAAATAAGTTAATGGCAGCAGAGTTAACATACACAAATTTCTGATTGGTGTGAACAGCAACTGGATGTGGAGAATTATCTACGATTTTTCTTGAACGCTTCTCACTTTCAATTAAGTCCTTTTCTGTTTTTTTTCTTTGTGTAACATCTTCAGAAATTCCCATAAGACTTGAAACTAGTCCATCTTCATCTTTGATAGGAATAAAATTGGATCTGTAATATCTATTTTTTTCAGTAGTGAACTCAAAAACGGTTGTTTTTCCATTAAAGGCATCTTTTAAAAGCCCCGCTACTTTTTTTCTCTCTTTTTTAGAAGGGAAATCAAGATATTTAAGGCCAATAATTTCTGATTCATTTTTTACACCAACCATATCCAAACCGGCTTTGTTCATGGCTGCAATGTTGCCTTTTCTATCAATTTCATGAATACACAATGGAGAGTTTTTAACCAGGTTCCTATACTTTTCTTCTGATTCTTTTAAAGACTTGTCTAGTTTGACTTGTTCTGAAAGGTCTCTTATAAAAGCACTAAAAAACTCTCTGCCGTTTTGTTTATTGGGAATAATGGTGAGTTCTATAGGGAATTCAATTCCATTTTGATGCAGACCAGATATTTTTAATCTCCTGTTTAATGCCGGACCATTTCCGGTCTTTAAGTAATGATCAAAACCCTTTTTATGAGCTTCACGGTATTTTTTAGGAATAATTGTAGATGACAAATCTTTTCCAATTATTTCCGCTAATTTCCAGCCAAAAATAATTTCTGCCTGAGGGTTCCAATTGGTTATTGTGCCTTTATTATTAATTACAACAACTGCATCTAACGCTGAATTTAGTATTTTTTGAATTCGTCTTTCGCTCTCGACTAATTTTTTATGTGCTTTATTAATATTGGCTTGAGCAATATTCAAATGTTTCAGTTCCCTTTCCAGAAATTGAATTCTTTTCTGAAGAGTTTCTATTTGTTTGAAAGGAATTGTACTGGCTGAATCCATTTATGCCATTTGATAAAAAAGATAAAGATAAATATAAAAATTTTCTGAATTAATACCCATTATAAGGTAATGTATATACCAATAACTACGTAGATAAAAATCACCAGTCAAGGGTATTGAATTGTATTAATGTATAGTATATCTTTACAATATATTGGAATTTAATTCTGCATAATGGTAATAAATAAATTAAAGAATTTAATTATTTAAGGATGAGTGCTTTATCAAATAATAATTCTGTACTATTGATTGTTGAAGACGATATTGATGATTACCTGCTGTTATCCGAGGTAATCACTGATGAAATGGGCAAGGTCAAGATAAATTGGGTGAAAGATGGTGAAGATTGTTTAGATTATCTGAACCATAACGATAAGTATAGTAGCGAAGTAGATTCTCCTACACCGGATCTGATTTTTCTTGACCTAAACCTGCCCATAATAGGAGGTATGGAGGTTTTAGATGCAATGCATGGTGCCGATGAACTAAAGAAAATCCCAGTAATTGTATTTTCAACATCTAATGATAGAAATGATATAATTAATTCATATAATAAGGGTGCTAACTCTTACATATCTAAGCCAAATGATTATGAAAGCTATAAGGACATTGCCAAAATGATTCATAATTATTGGTTCAATTACGTGAAATTACCTGCCTGATATTTCAATTACGTTTTACATTAAGATTATTTTCCTTAAAACAGTTTAATTGCTAATTTAGGGCGATGAACTTAAAGAATGATCTACTGTTAAGAGCTGCCAGGGGAGAAACCATTGAAAGGACTCCTGTATGGTTGATGAGGCAAGCTGGAAGAATCCTTCCTCAGTATCGCGCCTTGCGAAAGAAGGTGAAAGATTTCAAAGGTTTAATTGCCAATCCTGAATTGGCTTGCGAGGTAACTTTGCAACCTGTTAAAGAACTAGGTGTGGATGCAGCCATTATTTTTTCTGACATATTAGTTATTCCGGAAGAAATGGGTTTGCCATATAACATGATCGATTCTGTTGGCCCTAGATTTCAAAAGACTGTCAAAAATGTTGGAGACATAAAGTCTTTACATGTATGTGACGGGGATGAACTTGACTATGTTTATGAGGCAATTTCATTGGTTAAAGAGGATCTAAATAATAAGATTCCTCTGATCGGTTTTAGTGGGGCTCCTTGGACTTTATTTGCATATATGGTTGAGGGGGGCGGGAGTAAGACCTTTTCTAAGGCAAAAAAGTTCTTGTTTACCGAAAGTGAATCAGCACACAAATTATTAGACATGATAAGCGATAGTGTTATTGCCTATTTGCAAGGACAGATCGATGCAGGTGTTGACATTGTGCAAATTTTTGATTCATGGGCAGGGGTTTTGAGCCCTGAAGCCTATAACAATTATTCTTTACCTTATCTTCAGAAAATATGCAATGCCATCGATGGTGTTCCTATCATTGTTTTTGCAAAAGATGCGCACTATGTATTAGAAGATATGAAGGAAGTTAAATGTGATGTTGTTGGACTTGACTGGACAATGCCAATCTCAGAATCTAGAAAAAGATTGGGTAAGAAAAAAACGTTACAAGGTAATTTGGATCCTTGCATTTTATATTCGGATGCTGCTGATATCAAATTAGCCACAGAAGTAATGTTAAAAGAATTTGGTTCACAGAAGCACATAGCAAATTTAGGACACGGAGTTTATCCTGATACACCTTTGGATGGAGTGAAATGTTTTATAGATACAGTAAAGCAATACAAGTTTGAATAATACTGAACAAGTATCTTCTGCGTCTGATTCTTCATTGCAAAACTCACAACTCAAAACAAATAACTCAAGACTTATAAACGCCTGGGCTTTTTACGATTGGGCGAATTCTGTATATCCCCTTGTTATAACATCTACAATTTTTCCAATTTATTTCAATTCAATAACTTCTACAGAGAATAGTGACATAATTACTTTTTTTGGTCATGACTTTGTAAATACTGCATTATACAGTTATGCGCTTTCATTTTCATTTTTGATCATAGCGTTAATATCTCCCATTTTATCTGGAATTGCTGATTATAAGGGAAACAAGAAGAGTTTCATGAAGTTTTTTTGCTATTTGGGCGCAGTTTCTTGCAGTTCAATGTGCTTTTTTGATTCATCTAATTTATGGTTGGGGTTAACCTCCATGATATTGGCAAGTATTGGTTTTTCCGGAAGCCTGATATTTTACAATGCCTACCTTCCTGAAATTACAACTCCGGATAATTTTGACAGGGTTAGTGCAAAAGGATTTTCATTGGGATACATTGGGAGCTCCTTGTTGCTCATTTTCAATTTGACTATGATCTTATATCCTGAAATTTATGGAATTACTGATGATAGTTTCCCCGCAAGGTTTTCATTTGTATTAGTGGGAGTTTGGTGGGTCGGATTTGCCCAAATCACATTCAAATATCTTCCTGAAGGTTCAGTTGAACATGAATTAAAGGAAAATATACTTTCCAAAGGGTATGGAGAACTAAAAAGAGTTTGGAACGAGTTAGTACATCAACTGAATCTAAAGACCTATTTGTTTGCTTTTTTCTTTTACAATATGGGTGTACAAACTGTGATGTATGCTGCAGTTTTATTTGGAGATAAGGAATTAAAACTAGAGAGTGGTCAATTGATCACTTCAATTTTAATTATACAGTTCATTGCTATTGGAGGAGCTTATTTGTTTTCTAATTTATCAGATAAGTTTGGAAATATTAAGGCATTGACGTGGAGTGTGTTAATATGGATAGGAATATGCATAGCTGCCTATTTTGTATACGAAGCAAATGAATTCTACATGTTGGCAGCAATGGTTGGGTTGGTAATGGGGGGAATTCAGTCTTTGTCAAGATCAACTTACGCTAAATTCTTGCCGAAAGACAGGGAACAGAATGCATACTTTAGCTTCTTTGACATAACTGAAAAATTGGCAATAGTACTTGAAATGTTTTGTTTTGGTTTAATTGAGGATATTACCGGGGATATGCGTAATTCCGTTATAGCATTAACTTTGTTTTTTGTTGTCGGATTAATTTTATTACTTCGCGTAAAAGTTCAAGATTCGATGATCGAGGATTTGAATATTCGTTGATTCGTGTATTCGGGAAATCGTATAATCGATACTTAAATGAAAGTAATAAATGGAAATTAAGGAAAATAGGAGCTTTAAAGATTTGGAAGTTTGGCAAGTTAGTACAGAGTTACGTAGAGAGTTCGAGGGTTTTGCTAAGAGTTTACCCAAAAATGAATTGTATAGATTAGCAGATCAAATAATTAGAGCATCAAGATCGGTTACAAATAATATTGCTGAAGGTTATGGAAGGTTTCATTTACAGGAAAATATTCAATTTTGCAGGCAATCAAGAGGCTCAGTATATGAATTAATAGACCATTTGATAATAGCCAATGATAATTCCTATATAAGCCAAGAAGTATTTATTCAATATGAAAGCTTGTGTATTAGGGTAATTAAACTAATAAATGGCTACATCAGATATTTAGGTAATCAAAAACTAAAGGCACAAACGAATTAACGAATATACTAATTCACGAATAAACGAGTAACGAAATGGTTGTAGATATTTTCATACCGTGTTTTGTAGACCAGATTTATCCTAATACCGGAATGAATATGGTCAAGGTGTTGGAGAAGCTGGGTTGTATTGTTAATTATAATACAGAACAGACCTGTTGTGGGCAACCTGCTTTTAACTCCGGATTTTGGGATGAAGCTGCAGAAGTTGGCAAAAAATTCATAAACGATTTTTCAAATGAAAGATATATCATTAGTCCTTCTGCCTCATGTGTAGGGATGGTGAGAAATTGTTATAGTGAAATGTTTAATAATACCCCGATTCATAATGAGTTTAAGCAGGTGCAAAAATCCATTTACGAATTTTCTGAATTTTTAACAGAGGTATTAAAAGTAGATGATGTTGGTGCGCAGTTAAATGCGGTTGCAACATATCATGATAGCTGTAGTGCTTTACGTGAATGTAAGATTAAAGAAGGTCCCAGGAAATTATTGGAAAATGTGAAAGGACTTGAGATCAAGGAAATGAATGACGTAGAAACTTGCTGTGGGTTTGGTGGTACTTTTGCTGTTAAGTATGAACCAATATCTGTTGGGATGGTCCAACAAAAAGTGGACAACATATTAGCAACAGAAGCGGAACTTGTTATATCAACCGACCTTTCCTGTTTGATGCATATTGATGGATATATTAAACACAACAACTATCCGTTAAAAACTATGCATATTGTTGATGTGCTTGCATCAGGATATTAATTCTGTAATTTTGATCAATGGAGCTTGATCAACTTCCGAAACTTAACCTGCCTCAATATCAATTTTCTTTTAAAAAGGATTTAAGTAATAACAATCTAATTTTCGACAATATTCGAAAAAAACATCTTATTCTAACCCCTGAAGAATGGGTAAGGCAAAATTATGTTCAGTATTTGGTTCAAGAGAAGAAAGTTCCAAAAGGATTAATTGGTATTGAAAAGCAGGTTGTTGTTAATAAAATGAACAAACGATGTGATATTGTTGTATTTGATAGATCCGGCAACCCGTTACTATTGGTAGAATGTAAATCTGCTAAAGAAAGACTGACTCAAAAAGTATTTGATCAAATAGCAAGGTATAACATGGCCTTAAATGTGAAGTACTTGGTGGTTACCAATGGGTTAGACCATTACTATTGCATTATAGAGCATAAAGCAAAGTCGTATCATTTTATTGAGGAATTACCTGAATACGAGTCCTTATAAATTTCGTCATCGCGAGAGGAAAAATATTTCGCAAAAAACTTGCAAAGCAAAATGACAAAACCCATTTACCTACGTCATTGCGAAGGAGGAACGACTGAAGCAATCTCTGACTTTGAGTTGACACAGGGGATTGCTTCGGGCATATTGCTAAGTTTGCTATAAGTCGAGAGTACAATAGTTTCTTTATAGTTTCCTCGCAATGACGAAATTTTTATTTTTAATTGGTCAACGGCCTATAAATTAATAAAGCCACATAGTATTGATTTCAAATTCTTTGTCTTTGACTTGATATTATCCTTTTAATTCTTGACTTTTAGGTATGCGTTGTTTGTTGGTATTGGTTCTAATTGTTTTTTCTTTCTGGAAAGGGTATACACAGGATAAGCATATAATAGATTCTCTCAAAACAGAATACCAAACTGCTACCCAAGATACTACTAAAATCAACGCTCTCCTTTCTTGGGGAGAAGAAATCTATTTGAGCCAACCTGATTCGGCTCTTAATCTTTTTATAAAAGCAAGGGATATTGCGGATAAATGCTTAATAGGAAACTCAGAGGTTGGTGAATTAGAACTGATGACGTTAAAAAAAAGCAAAGCAGAAGCTCTTGGGAACATGGGCTTTATATACGGACAACAAGGAAAGCCTCAACTCTACTTGAAATATAGTATTGAAGCTGCGAAAATATTTGGGGATTTGTTGGAGGAGGATTTGGATATCAAAAACTTTTTTGATTTTGACAAAGAAATCAAAAAAGGATTGGCCACTATTTATAATAATATTGGGCTTATCTATATGAATCAAGGGGAGATTGATAAGGGGTTGGAATATTACTTTTTGAGTTTAAAGATTAGAGAAGAGATTAAGGATAAAAAAGGGATGGCTATTTCTTATAATAATATTGGGGGTATCTATGTGAATCAAGGGGAGATTGAGAAGGGGTTGGAATATTACTTGTTGAGTTTAAAGATTAGAGAAGAGATTAAGTATAAAAGAG
>JAESSM010000236.1 GCA_016764115.1 Bacteroidia bacterium
GGTATTCAGGAAATGATTGGTCTATAATATCTGAAAGATTTTGACCATAATTGGCATCATCCTCAACTATAAAAATGTGGAGGTCTTTTTTATTCATAATTTCAGATTTATCAATTTGAGATAACTTGGCTACCTACAAATATAATAAAATAAAGACAGGTTATCAAAATGATAATAAATTCTTATTATTAGAATAATCTATAGGCCTACATTAACACTAACTCTAATAATCGGATTAGGATAGGGCAACAAATAACTGTCGTTAAGATTGTACAAGATCAGCAGGTCAAGAAAGCTGTTACCAAATAATTCTTGTCTCATCCCCCCGCCTATAAGAGGTAATCCGAACCATCTGCGTTCTGATTCATATGCTCCGGTTTGAACTTCTAAGTTTAACATTGCGTATTCAATATGTGCAAACAAGTTCTCAATTATTAGATATTGATTAAAAATTCTAACGCCATAAATACTGGTACTAATATCTTGTTTGGCAATTCTTACATACTCAAAATTTATACCAATTCCAATGGAATATCTTTTGCTTGCCTTAAATCCAAGAAGTGGAGATATATTAATGTAAGTAAGGTTTCCAAATAGTAAACCAAGATCCCCACCTGTGTAAAATCTATCTTTCAGAGGGATTTTTTCAGTATTTGCCTCTTCTCTTTTTTCATATACTTGCCCATTAACAGTAATTATAACTGCTATGACAACTATCATTGTAAGTAGAGTTTCTTTCATTTTTATTTGATGTAAATATAAGAAATACGATGCATCTTAACTATAGTGATGCATCGGTAACAGAAGTGTTTAATTTGAAATATCTATAGAAAATGTGCAATTTTGAGCTACTTTTAATCAATGAGAAAGCTAAAATGGAAGATTTGCAGAAATTAGAAGAAGAGTTTCAGGCTAGGATTGATAGAGGAGAGAAAATCGAGCCTAAGGACTGGATGCCTGAAAGGTTTCGTAAACAACTGATAAGAATGATGTCTCAGCATGCCCATTCTGAAATAGTAGGCATGTTACCCGAAGGGAATTGGATCACACGTGCACCAAGTTTGCAAAGGAAAGTTAATCTTCTTGCCAAAGTGCAAGATGAAGCTGGGCATGGATTATACATATACTGTGGAGCTGAAACACTTGGGATTAGTAGGGATGAAATGATAGAACAACTTCACTCTGGGAAAGCCAAGTACTCCAGTATTTTTAACTATCCTACACTTTCCTGGGCTGATATGGGAGCTATTGGGTGGTTGGTTGATGGAGCAGCAATTGTAAATCAAACTATGATCGCTAAGTGCGCGTTTGGGCCTTACTCAAGGGCGATGATAAGAATTTGTAAAGAGGAGAATTTTCACAACAAGCAGGGATATCAAATTTTGTGGGCTTTGTGTAAAGGTACTCCGGAACAGAAAGAAATGGCTCAGGATTCACTAGACAGATGGTGGTGGCCTTCAATAATGATGCTTGGCCCAACGGATAAAGACTCTCCAAATAGTAAGGATCTAATGAATTGGAAGATCAAGATGCAATCTAACGATACTATACGTCAAAGATTTATCGATAGAACGGTTCCTCAAGCAGAAGTATTAGGGCTTAAAATTCCAGATCCAGACCTGAAATGGAATGAGGAAAGAAGAAGTTATGATTTTGGTGAAATTGATTGGGAGGAATTCTTTAATGTGATCAACGGTAAAGGCCCTATGAACAAAGAACGATTGCAAGCGAGAAGAGATGCTGAAAAAAATGGCAGATGGGTAAGAGAAGCTGCTAATACATATTATAAAAAAAGAAAAGAGCAAGCTGCTTAAATATTTAGAAAATGACTGATACCAGTAAACCGGAAAACAAAGAGTGGCCTTTATGGGAAGTATTTCTTCAACCTAAATCGGGTGCTCATCATGCGCACGTAGGAAGTGTACATGCTCCTGATGCAGAAATAGCACTTCAAAATGCAAGGGATGTTTATACAAGAAGACAGGAAGGAACTTGCATTTGGGTAGTACCTGCAGAGGCAATTACATCATCTCAACCTGATGATGAAAACTCATTTTTTGATCCGGCTGATGATAAGATATATCGCCATCCTAATTTTTACACCTTGCCATCGGAGGTAAAAGGACTTTAAAATGGAAATGAAGGAAGCTATTTTTAATTATTGTTTAAGATATGCAGATAGTAGTCTGATCATTGGACATAGACTATCTGAATGGTGCGGACACGGGCCAATTTTAGAAGAAGATATTGCAATGACCAATGTTGCCTTGGATTTGGTTGGTCAATCCAGATCTTTTTATCAGTATGCCGCTAAAGTTGAGGGCAAAGACAGAACGGAGGATGATTTAGCATATCTTAGAGACGAAAGAGAATATAGAAATACCTTATTGACAGAGCAGCCAAATGGAGACTTTGGCCAAACCATGATGAGGCAGTTTTTATTTGATTCATTTCAAGTATTATTTTTCGAAAAACTTAAAGAAAGCAAAGATGAGGATATGTCAGCTATTGCCTTCAAGTCAATTAAAGAGTCTAAGTATCATTTAAGGCATAGTTCGCAATGGGTAATAAGGCTTGGAGATGGTACCGAAGAAAGTCATCAGAGAATTCAGAATTCATTAGAAGATCTTTGGCGGTTTAGCGATGAACTATTTGAAATGAATGAGATCGATGAAGTTTTGATTAAGGATGGAATAGCAGTTGACCTATCTACAATTAAAGATCACTGGATGCAAAATGTGGTGGACGTACTTGCTGAAGCTACTTTAAATGTTCCTGAAGATACTTTTATGGCTACTGGTAGTCGGGAAGGAAAACATTCTGAACATTTAGGCTATTTATTAGCAGAAATGCAAGTGTTACCTCGCACTTACCCGGGTGCTAAATGGTAACTTTCTTATCAAAAGATCAAATTTGGAATTATCTTTCCGAAATTCCTGACCCTGAAATCCCTGCTATAAATATTATTGAGCTTGGAGTTGTTAGGGATGTAAAAGTAGATGATGCACAAGTTGAAGTTATTATTACACCTACTTACTCCGGTTGCCCTGCTATGAAGATGATAGAGGATAATATTTATTTACATCTTAAAAGCAAAAACATTGACAATGTTAAAGTTACAACCATTCTTTCACCTGCCTGGACTACAGATTGGATTACGGAGGAAGCAAAAGAGAAACTAAATAAATACGGCATTGCGCCTCCCCAAAAGGAAATTGCATGCCCTCAATGTGCTTCTCAAAATGTGGAGTGTATCAGTCAATTTGGTTCTACTCCATGCAAGGCTCAATATCGTTGCAAAGATTGCAGAGAGCCATTCGATTACTTTAAATGCCATTAGCAGATTGGTAATCGTAATACATCAATTTGTATATTAGCGATCTCATAAACACATAACTATGTCTTATCAGTTAATAAAATTTAAAATAGAAAATGGTGTTGCTTACATTTCGTTGAATAGAC
>JAESSM010000131.1 GCA_016764115.1 Bacteroidia bacterium
ACATCCATCTCGCTTTTAAATGTAATTTTGCATATACCCTCAATGATAAATTAAATTAAAGATCATGAAACTGACTTTTTACGGTCACGCTTGTTTTTCAGTAGAAATTGGAGGTAAAAGTATACTATTCGATCCATTTATTACACCTAACGAAAAAGCAAGCAGCATTGATATTTCAACAATAAATCCCGATTACATATTGATAACACATGGTCACGAGGACCATGTAGCAGATGCTATCACTATTGCCAAGCAGTCTGGAGCAAAGGTAGTCTCCAATTATGAGATTGTTACGTGGTTCGGAAGCAATGGAGTTGAAAATGGTCATCCTATGAATCATGGTGGCTCATGGAGTTTTGATTTCGGAAGAGTAAAGTACGTAACCGCCATTCATTCAAGCGTAATGCCTGATGGAACTTATGGCGGCAATCCCGGAGGTTTTATTATTGAGTCCGATGAAGGGAGCTTTTACTATGCAGGAGATACTGCACTGACTTATGATATGAAATTGATCCCTGAAAGCACCAAACTTGACTTTGCAGTCCTTCCTATCGGAGATAATTTTACTATGGGAATTGATGATGCTATCAAAGCAGCTGATTTTATTCAATGCAACAAGATTGTTGGTGTTCATTATGACACTTTTGGTTTTATAGAGATAGATCATGAAGCTGCCAATAATAAATTCAGCAATGGAGGTAAAGAGTTAATACTTCTTGAAATCGGAGAAACAAAAAACATTTAAATTATTATCACAAACTAAGAATGGGAAAAATAATCGCAATAGCAAACCAAAAAGGGGGAGTAGGAAAAACTACTTCAGCAATAAATTTAGCAGCAAGTTTAGCAGTGCTTGAATACAAGACTTTATTGATAGACGCTGACCCGCAAGCAAATTCCACTTCAGGAGTTGGATTTGATCAACAAAAAATAGAGTCAAGCATTTATGAAGTATTGATAAATAAACTTGACATAAAGAAAACTATTAAAACCACCGAAACTCCGAATTTGGATCTTCTGCCATCACATATTGATCTGGTTGGGGCAGAAATTGAGCTAATTAACTTGGCTAATAGAGAAAGAAAGATCAGTGAAGCATTGGAAACTATTAAGGATGACTATGATTACATTATTGTAGATTGTTCACCCTCGTTAGGATTAATTACTATCAACTGTCTAACAGCGGCGGATTCCGTTATAATCCCAGTACAATGTGAGTACTTTGCGCTAGAAGGGCTTGGAAAATTACTCAACACAATAAAAATCGTACAAAACAGGTTAAATACTAGCTTAGATATAGAGGGAATTTTACTCACCATGTACGACATTAGACTAAGACTGGCCAATCAGGTTGTTGAAGAAGTAAAAACACACTTCCAAAATATGGTATTTGAAACAATCATACATAGAAATACCATTTTGGGTGAAGCTCCAAGTTTTGGAAAACCTATTATCCTACATGAGGCAAATAGCAGAGGAACGATCAATTATTTAAATCTTGCAAGAGAAATAATTGACAATAACCAGGCAGTTGAAGAGGCCGAAACAAAAAAAGTAGCTAATTATTAGAATATGAGCTATGAGTGATTAGTTAATGGGTTGAAGTAACAATAGATATTAATCTTGAATTAGAAATTATTCAAATTCTCAAATTAGCACATTTTCAAATTAAAAATTATGAGTAGCCGAAAAAACGCACTTGGCAGAGGATTAAGCGCATTATTGGAAAATGAAGAGACTGATATTACTTCACATTCCGAAGACATTTCAGGTACTGCTCAAGTAGGGATAATTTCTAAACTTCCCATTAGTCAAATTGAAACAAATCCTTTCCAGCCACGAGATCATTTTGATGAAAAAACACTTCAAGAACTCTCCGAATCTATTGCTGAACACGACCTTATCCAACCTATTACAGTCAGAAAGTTAGGTTACGATCAATATCAAATAATAAGTGGGGAAAGAAGGTATCGGGCTTCAAAGCTTGCAGATTTAAAAGAAATTCCTACCTACATAAGAATTGCCAATGATCAGCAAATGCTGGAAATGGCACTGGTTGAAAATCTCCAAAGAGAAAATTTAAATGCCATTGAAATATCTATCAGTTTTCAGAGATTAATTGAGGAGTGTAGTCTAACTCAAGAAGAATTGGGCGGCAGGGTTGGAAAAAACAGATCAACAGTAACAAACTATCTTCGACTTCTAAAGCTACCCCCTGAAATTCAAATGGGATTAAGGGATATGGTGATATCTATGGGCCATGCAAGAGCTATTATAAGCATGGAGGATTCTGAAATTCAATTGGCCATTTATAAAGAGATCGTTGACAAAAATTTATCGGTAAGACAAGTAGAACAGCTATCAAAATCATACCAAAAGTCAACTTCGGGTAAAAGATCTAAAGCAAAACTTTCTCCTCAATTAAATGATATCCAAAACGATTTAACCTCGTACTTTGAAACAAAAGTTAATCTGAAGCAAAAGTCTAACGGAAAGGGGAACATCGTAATTGAGTATTTCTCCGATTCTGACCTAAATCGCATATTGGAAATTTTAGGCAGGATATAGGTGTTATTCAACATCAGGATTCAAACTGCACCATGAAGTCTTTCTTTTCATTAATAGCTCTTCTGATTATTTCAACATCAAGTTTATTTGCATCCGGTCCTAAAGATTCTCTCAACATACATTCTCCTAAAAGTGCGACTATCAAGTCAACAATCATTCCCGGCTGGGGACAGGTTTACAATAAAAAATATTGGAAGGTTCCAATTGTATATGGCGCATTAACCTCCTTGGGATATTGGGTATATTTCAACTCAGATAAATACTCCAGCTTTAGATCTGCTTATCAAATTCGCACCGATGGCGACCCTGGTACAATTGATATTTATGATATACTTGATACTATCAGTACCGAGCCTAAATTTAGCGAAACACAAATATTAAAGCTAAGAGATGACTATAGAAGGGATTTGGATATGAGCGTATTATTGGTCATTGCTGTTTATGTCCTCAATATTGCTGATGCTTGTGTAGATGCTCACATGTTTGATTTTGATGTAAGTGATGACTTGAGTCTAAATATTCGACCATATTATATCCATAGAAACAGTATTTATTCTTCTTCAGGAATCGCCTTAAGCTTTAATTTTTGATCTAACATGAACGAAGAAAACGAAAATAACAAGGAAGAGCTTTCATCAAAAGGTATAGCAAAGGATGCGTTTACTGGTATAACTGAAATGGATTCAAGCCTACCAAGAACCATTCTTCATCTTTTCACCAAGCCGCATGTAGTTATTCAAACCAATCTTTCCGGAGATAAAAAAACATACTTCAACCCTTTTAAGTATGTAATAATGGTAGTAACTGTAAATCTATTCTTATTCTCTCTAATTGGTTTTGATTCAGAGTTCATAACTAAGGAATTTAGCAAAAGCTTCTCAGAATATAACTTAGAGGATATTTTGTATGTAGATAAGGTTGCAGAGGCAATGACACTGGTATTTGGCAAATATATGATCATTACAATGATGATTGGAATACCTATTTGTTCATTTGCTTCATTCTTTGCCTTCAGAAGTTACAAAATCAGCTACTTAAAACACATTCTTATAAACGCATATATTTATGGTCAATTTAGCATGATCGGTATTGTTTTTTTACCAGTTATGTATTTATTCATTGATAATTATAATGATATTTCTTTGGTCTATAGCGGGATATACTATAGTTGGGTTTTTATAAAATTATTTAATGGAAATAGATTCTCATTAGCTATTAAATGTGTTTTAGGAATGTTGTTATACGTTATAACAATATTCTTGTATGGAAGCTTGATTGGTTTACCAATTATAATTTATTATTTAAAATAATTTCATAGATGAAAATAGCACTACTTGGATATGGTAAAATGGGTA
>JAESSM010000113.1 GCA_016764115.1 Bacteroidia bacterium
GTAATTGAACTCTTTTCAGAAACAATCTTATTTACACCTTTTCCCCATGTCCCGATCCATATATCATTATTATTATCTTGATAAATGGATGCAACGAAATTAGAATTTAGGCCTTCGGAGATGGATATTCTTTTAATGTCTAATATGTTTTGCTCTTTGTAGTTAAATATCAAAACGCCGGATCCGTTAATACCAAATAATAGATTGCCTTCATGGTCTTCAATAATTGATGAAACATAGTTATTCTCAAGCCCCTCTATATCCGTATAGCTGTTGAAGTTTTGACCATCATATTTGGAAATACCATTGTTAGTACCAAACCAGTAATTTCCTTTACTATCCTCTAATATTGAGTATACAATATTATTAGCCAACCCGTCTCTATTTGTAATATGTTTTAAATTATCTCCGTCATAGATCAATACTCCATTGCCAAAAGTGCCTACCAGCACTTTACCTTTCCTATCAACATACAGATCGAGGATAATTCCTTTAGTTAAATTTTTGAACAAGTTTTTTGCCACTGGATTATAAACACGTTGTTTCTTGGATTCGTATATAGATATTCCTGCGTTTGAACCTATCCAAATGTTGTGATCCTTGTCTTCGATAATATCACGAACAACATTATCCATTAATCCATTTTTAATGGTGAAATTTTGAAAAACCTTGCCATTAAATCTTGATACTCCACCACCATTGGTACCAACCCATATGTACCCTTTACTATCTTGCATCATAGCATAAACTTGGTTTCCGGCTAGTCCACTTTCAATTGTATAGTTTTTGAAATTGTAGGTTTGGCTAGTTGAATTGGTAGACCAAAGGATCAATAAGCAGAAAAGGCATATGTATTTAATATAACTCAAAACTCAATACTGTTTAATCTGATTCAATATAATACAAAATCCTTTTGACAACAAACCAAGACTACCTCGCCATTAGATTTGAAATGAGAAGACTTTTTTTAACTTTGTTAATAGCGATATTTCCATTCATTAATATTAAAATTCGGTGATAAAGAAAACAGCTTTATTCTTATTAACTGTATTACCAGTAGTTGCAAATGCGCAGAGTGATGCTGAAGTAGAGACGATTAAATCCGGGTACAGTCTTTATGAAATTTTTGGTTTGATTGGACTTCTTGCATTTGTATCAATTGCGGTACTTTCTGTAGTTCAAATTAGAACCAGGTTAATTGAGGCGGCAGACAAAAATAATGAATTAGCATCTTCCAATTTTATGCAAGACGCAATAGATGATTTTTTGGTTGAGTTAAAAAGTTCATGGAAAGCACTATTGTGGTTCGGAGTGGTGTTGGTTTTGATTTTTGTTGGCATAGAGCATGTGAAGGGAACATCCATGGAATCACATGTTAAGGAATGGTTGAATTTAATTGTTAGGTGGATACATATAGTTTTTGGAATCGCTTGGATAGGTGCTAGTTTCTATTTTGTCTTCCTGGAAAACAGTCTCAATCGAACAGAAAATATTCGTGATGAAATTGCCGGTGACCTCTGGGCAGTCCATGGTGGTGGTTTTTACTTTTTAGAGAAATACAAAGTAGCTCCCAAGGAAATTCCTGATAGACTTCACTGGTTCAAATACGAGGCATACTTTACCTGGCTTTCGGGTTTTATCCTCTTATGGATTGTTTATTATGCAGATGCTCATGTTTACATGGTTGATCCTGCAGTGAGTGATATAACACCCGGAGCTGCAATTGCACTGGGCGTTGGAGTATTAATTGGCTCATGGCTGGTTTATGACCTGCTATGTAAATCGAAACTAGTAAATCAACCTATTCAGTTTTCATTGGTAATGTTACTTTTTGTTAGTGTTGTAGCTTATGGATTATGTCAGGTGTTGAGTGCAAGGGCAGCATATATGCATGTTGGAGCAATGTTGGGAACATGGATGGTCGCCAATGTTTTCATGGTTATTATTCCTTCACAAAAGGCGATGGTAAACGCAGCTAAGTCAGGAAGACCCCTAAATCCACAACTTGGTATTAGAGCTGGGAGAAGGTCGCTGCACAACAACTATTTCACACTTCCAGTCATTTTTGTGATGATGAGCAATCACTTTCCAAGTACCTTTGGACACCAATTTAATTGGGCGATATTGATAGGCTTATTTGTTATTAGTGCAGGGGTGAAGCACTACTTTAATTTGGCTGAACAGGGGAAAAGCAATTCCTGGTTAGTGCCTGCAGCTGCTATTGGCTTGATAGGATTGGCCATGATAACTGCTCCTAAAACCAATGTTTCTTCATGTGATGAAGATGAGATTGTTACCATCGCTCAAGTTCAGGAAATAATAAACAATAGATGCATATCGTGTCATTCCATAAATCCAACTGACCCTGAGCAAGCATTCGCTCCAAATGGAATGATGTTTGATACACCTGAACAAATTTTACTGAATGTGCAAAGGATCAAAGTACGAGCGGTATTGACCAATACCATGCCTCAAGGAAACAAAACCAATATGACTGAAGAAGAGAGAAATTTGCTAGGGTGCTGGATCGATCAGGGGGCTGTTATTGAGTAATTATGGATGTAGAATTTGCAATTCATAGCACACGTGTTTTATTGCCCACTGGTTTTGGTGATTGTTTTGTAATGATCAACAATGGAAAGATCGTTGACGTTACTAATAATTTACCTGAGAATCCTGACATTGAAATAATTGAAGCAGGAGATTTAGTTGTTATGCCCGGTTTAATTGACTCTCATGTTCATATAAATGAACCGGGAAGAACCGAATGGGAGGGTTTTGATACGGTGACAAAAGCTGCTGCTGCTGGAGGAGTAACTACTTTGGTGGATATGCCTTTAAACTCAAGCCCTGTAACAACTACCGTTGAAGCATTTAACCAGAAATTAGAAGTAGCAAAAGACCAATTGCATGTCAATTGTGGATTTTATGGAGGAATTATCCCAGAAAATGCTCATGATCTTGAACCATTACTCAATTCAGGAATTCTTGGAATAAAAGCATTTTTGATTCATTCAGGGATAGATGAATTTCCTAATGTCCGTGAGAGTGATTTGCTTAAAGGAATGCCTGCTATTGCAGAGGCCAGTATACCATTGCTCGCTCACTCTGAGTTAAGCACATCTCCATTACTTCAGGAGAGTATTAAGGGTACATATTCTTCTTATTTATCATCCCGCCCCAGACAAGGGGAAAACAATGCAATTAAATTAATGATTCGCCTTTGTGAAGAATACAATTGTAAAACCCATATTGTTCATCTCTCATCTGCTGAAGCACTACCTATGATCAAGGAAGCAAAAGAGAAAGGATTACCCTTAACCGTAGAAACCTGTCCGCATTACTTATATTTTAATGCTGAAGATATTCCGGATGA
>JAESSM010000099.1 GCA_016764115.1 Bacteroidia bacterium
GAATTTTTAGATTTAAAATCGATTGTTTCTATTCTGATCATAATTGGACTATTATTTCTAGCAATTAAAAACCTACGATCAAAAAATATTTTCAGTTTCGCCATCCTATATTTCTTTATCAGTATATCAATTGTATCCAACATTGTGATAATTATTGGTGCTCCAATGGCTGAACGGTTTGCTTATGTACCTTCACTTGGTTTTTGTATAGCATTGGGGTATTTTATAGTATTAATTTCAGATAAAATCAAATTATTAACCAATTATCCCCAAGTAAAAGTTTTTTCGTTAATGACCATCCTTTTATTGGCTTATAGCTACAAAACTGTAAGCCGGAACTCCGCATGGAAAAACAACCTGACATTGTTTGAAACTGATATCCAGACATCAAATAACAGTTCCAGAGCTCATTTATTTTTAGGAATAGAATTATTGAAAAGGACCAAGGAAACACAGCGAGCAATTAACGAAATGAGCAAGGCAGTGGCAATCAATTCAAAATACAGAGATGCTCATTATAATCTGGGCGTTGCTTTTGAAAAATTGAATAAATTAGACTCCGCTAAAATATGCTATTTAAATACTATAGAATTGGATTCTATGCATGTTAGGTCGTTCAATAATATTGGGATGATATATGGAAAATTTGGGAAATTTGACAAAGCAGTTGAGAATCTTCAAATTGCTATTAAGAAAGTACCTAAATATGGAAATGCCTATACCAACCTTGGAAGTGTTTATGGTAAAGCAGGACAGTTTGACAAGGCAATAGAAATGCTCAATAGATCATTAAAACTAAAACCAAGTAATTTCAGAGCTTACGATAATTTGGGAATCGTTTACGCACAAAAAAGGGATTACGAAAAGGCAATCGTTAACTTTAATAAAGCACTTGCAATAAACCCAAAACTAAGTAACGCTCACTTCAACTTAGGTATAACCTATCAAACTATTGGTGAGCGAGAAAAAGCAAAGAAACATTTTGAAAAGGCATACCAGCTAAATCCTAAACTTAAAAGATAATACCATTGGGGAAATCAAAGAAAAAAATATTAGCTACAACACCTTCACATACCAAAGTAAAACCTCAAAAGCAATTGAGCATCAGTACTTGGTGCTCGATAATCATTTTCGCTTTTTCTTTTTTGTTGTACGCTAATACTATCAATCACGATTTTACCTTAGATGATGACCTAGTAATCGCAAAGAATTACTTGGTACAACAAGGATTTGAGGGAATTCCCCTTTTGTTTACCAAGGCTTATCGATATGGATTTAACAATGTAAACAGCGGTATTTATCGGCCCCTTACACCAATTCTATTTGCTATTGAGTATCAATTCTTTGGGCTTAATCCTCATGTAAATCATTTTTTTAATGTGCTCTATTACGCTTTGTCAGGATTGCTACTCTTCAAAGCTCTGCAATATCTGCTCTCCATTTTTCTACAAAAGAAAGAAACACTTATAACTGGACTACCCTTTATCATTACAATGCTATATGTTGGGCACCCTTTGCATACAGAAGTAGTTGCCAGTGCTAAAAGTCGTGACGAAATAATGGGTTTTTTATTCTTATTAATTTCTACAATTTATTTGTTAAGATCATCCATAAAACCAAGTAATAAAATCAATATGATCATCAGTTTGTGTGCATTCTATTTAGCGTTAATAAGTAAAGAAAGCTCCATCCTGTACATTGGAGTAATTATATTGATATGCCTATTCATCTTAAGAGAAAGCATTAAAAAAACGATACAAACTATCATTCCATACTTGGCTATTTCCGGAATCTATTTAATCTCTTTTTATTTTTTTATCAATAAAATGGTAGGCACCCATGGTGTGGCTATTATAAACAATTCATTAATGGCTACTGATGATGTATTAAGCAGGTTTGCTACTAAAATGGTAATCATGGGAAAATATATATTGCTCTTGATTTTTCCACATCCACTAAGGTTTGACTATTCATATAATCAAATACCAAATGTTTCATTAACTGATCCATTCGCGATCATATCATTTTTAGTTGTATTCGGAATATTGGGTTTTAGCATTAAGCAATTAATTGATCTGTTTAAGCAAAAAACGGATTCTGAAACAAATGCCCTCCATCAACTAATTGGGTTCAGCATTTTATTTTATTCTATAATGATATTCCTGGTATCAAATTTATTAATTCACATTGAAGCTACTATGGCTGAACGATTTCTCTATGTGCCTTCTTTGGGATTCGCTATTATTTCCGGGTTATTGCTTTGTAAGATCTTAAAGTTAGATCTTGATTTTTCTGCATCTCAAATAAGAGTCCATAAAGCTGCGAGTTTATCATTGACAGTAATTCTAGCACTATATTCCTATCAAACAATTAGCAGAAATCCTTCATGGAAAAATAACTTCACTCTTTATTCATCTGATATAGTACATCTCGAAAATAGCGCAAGAGCAAATTTTGCTTATGGAAGTGAAATTCTCAGTCAAGCCGATCGTTCTAACAATAAGGAAGAAAAAGGGAAACTTTTACAAACAGCAAAAGCACATTTAGTTAAAGCCGTTGAAATACATCCAAAATATCATTCAGCATATATTAACTTATCCAATGCTTGTAATAAACTCAAGCAATTTGGTGAATCTATAAAGTACATGACTCAAATGGTTTCTGCAGATACGGGATATGTAGACGGTTTTTATCAATTGGGATT
Organism: Bacteroidia bacterium; assembly: GCA_016764115.1. Classification (GTDB taxonomy): domain Bacteria; phylum Bacteroidota; class Bacteroidia; order JAESSM01; family NORP286; genus NORP286. The sequence goes on from JAESSM010000099.1 coordinate 2,705, forward strand.
GACTTACAATATCATTAAAGATTATCCCAATGCTATTAAGAACTTTAACCGGGTACTTAAGTTACGTACCAAGTACTTTAAAGCACATAATGCGTTAGGGATTATTTATGTTAACCAGAAAATGTATGATAAAGCACTCGAGCATTATCAGGCATCATTAAACCTTAATCCTTCCAATAGTGCTACAATTAATAACATTAAGGGTCTTTTTCTGGATAAAGGTGTGGACCATGGTAAAAATGGTGATTTTGCTTCAGCCATTGCAATGTTCACTAAAGGTTTGGAATTTAAACCCAACGACCCTGATATTTTGTCAAACATGGGTATCGCATACGCCCAATCCGGAGATCCTAATAATGCACTGAAAAGTTTTGAATCAGCCTTAAAGTACAAACCCAGCGACAAAGGAATTTTAAGAAATATAGGGATCATGTACCAGCAACTTGGCGATACTCTCAAAGCAAATGCTTATTTTCGAAAAGCAAATTAGATCAGGAATGTCTTCTAAAAAGAACAAAAAAGTACAACAGCACGAACCTAAAACATCAAAGAGACTTGATTTTGAGAAGAACATTAAGATAGCCCTCTTTGTTTTCGGCTTATTGTTATATGGGTCAACCATCAACCACGACTACGTACTAGATGATGTTGCAATAATTAATGCTAACCAGGTAACTCAACAAGGTTTCGGTGGTATTTGGACGCATATCACTCATGGCTATTGGTATGGATTTAACATGTCGAATGATCATGTCTACAGGCCATTAGCTCCAATTTTATTTAGTATTGAATATGAACTATTTGGGGAAAACCCCGCGGTTAGCCATTTCTTAAATGTACTGATCTATGCATTAACTGGAATTGTGCTTTACATAACACTTCGATTATTATTCAAGCAATACAATTATGTAATACCACTTGTCGCTACATTGCTTTTTATTGCTCACCCTATTCATACTGAATCTGTTGCAAACATCAAAAGCAGGGACGAGATCCTGGGGTTTTTAGGTGGAATATCAGCACTTTATTTTTTATTGAGATATGTTGATTCAAAGACTGTCAAATACTTATTACTCAGTTGTTTGTGCTTCTTTCTTGGCATAATGGGAAAGGAAAGCGCCATTACTTTTGTTGGGATTATACCCTTAGGATTACTTTTTATTCGAAAATTGAATCTTAAAAGAAGCTTCGCATTAATAATACCTCTATTGATCACGGCTTTGTTGTATTTAACAATTCGTGCTTCCGTATTAGACACAATTACCGGAAAATCCATTGATGTTAAAACAAATACTATCGCCACTGCAGAAACTTTCATGGATAAAAAAGCATCTGCAATTGAAGCATTAGGCCGCTATTTTCTATTGCTTGCTTTCCCGATCTCAATGAGTCATGACTATTCATACAATCAAATACCTGTAACTAATTGGACAGATATCTACACAATTCTATC
>JAESSM010000237.1 GCA_016764115.1 Bacteroidia bacterium
GATGATCTACTGCTTTATTATTCCGTTGTTACAATTAGCTCTGGTATTATATTGATACAAGCTGACATTTTTTCAGATAACCTCCCAGTCTATCTCTATATGATACTTCCATTGCTAATTTCAATTTGGGGTGCCTGGCGTTTTACTGATAAACTTTTGACTGCTGTTTCATTTGTAGGTTTATATGGGATGTTGTTTTTTATACTTTATGAATTTGGAGATTTTGGCTCGTCCATTCTTCCATTTGTTGTGATGTTAATTTCTGCCATACTTTATTTTAAGCTAAAAAAGATCGAAGAGATAAGAGAACTAAAACCGTGGAAAGACTGCATAACTATTTATGAAGTAATGACTTTATTGATGTTTTATTTAGGAGGGAATTATTTTGTTGTAAAAGAATTATCTGTGAATGTATTGGGATCAAATGCTACAGCAGACATTCCACTTTCTTGGTTATTCCATGCTACTACAGTTATTATCCCTTTGGTTTATTTTTACTTTGGTATAAAACGAAAAGATATATTGTTAATACGGGTTGCACTACTAACTGTTGGATTAGCTGTTTTCACATTAAAGTATTACTACAGTCTTGGTCACCCTGAAGTAACTTTAACATTAGCAGGGGCCATTATGTTGGGGATTGCAATATTTGTAATCAAATATTTAAAAGAACCGAAGTTTGGTTATACCCATCATCAGATATTGAATAGTAAATAGGAAATGTTGATGCTGAAGCATATCTGATATCTCAAACTATGGGAGATACGGAGGTCCCAAAAGAAGAAAAACCAGACATGGAATTTGGAGGTGGGCAATTTGGTGGTGGTGGTGCTGGAGGAGGATTTTAATGCATAATGCGAATATACTAATGCGCACAAATGATACCAATATACGAATAACCAATACTTAGGAATTAACGATTATACGAATCAACGAATACACGAATAGACCACTATACGATTATCTAATAGTCGGCCAGGGAATTGCAGGGACTCTCCTTTCCTATTTTCTTATTCAATCCCACAAAAAAATAGTAGTTATTGATAATGGACAAAACACCACTTCTAAAATTGCAGGAGGAATTATTAATCCTGTTACAGGCAGAAGACTTGTAAAAACCTGGAAAGCCGATACTCTAATTCCCTTTGCTAAAGAAACCTATTTAAGATTAGAGAATGAGTTAAAAACGAAGTTTCTAAAAGAACTCCCGATCCTCAAACTATTTTCAAGCGTTAAAGAGCAAAATGATTGGTTGGCGAAATCTGAAACCGAGGAAATGCAAGATTACATGGAATCTGATGTTGTACATGATCATGAAGACAAGATCCAACTTCCGTTTGGATATGGAGAGATAAAAGGAGGAATGCACATTGAAATGTCTAAACTGTTAGAAAGTTATAAGGATTATTTGATTAAGAACGATGAATTTATTGAAGATAATTGTGATTGCAATGAATTGATTATCACGGCAAATGGAGTTGAATGGAAAAATATTCAAGCTAAGTGCGTAATTTTTTGCGAAGGCGTGAGTACACAACAAAATCCATATTTCAATTGGTTGCCTTTTGTTCCTGCGAAAGGGGAAATTCTTTTAGTCAAAATTCCTAAGTTGAAAATGAATCAAATGATCAATAAGGGGATATTTGTATTACCTGTTGGTGAAGAGATATATAAGGTAGGTTCTACTTTTGATTGGGATGACCTGTCCAATGACCCTACTGAAAAAGCTAAAACCCACCTAATAGAGAAATTGGACGATCTTCTAAAAATTAATTATGAAATTATCGATCACAAGGCTGGAGTCCGTCCTACTGTGAAAGATAGAAGGCCTTTTATTGGAATACACCCTAACCATCAAGAGGTAGGAGTTTTTAACGGTATGGGTACCAAAGGAGCCCTTCTTGCCCCTTTTTATGCCAAGCAATTTGTGGAACATTTAGAAAATAACACTGAGTTAGATCCTGAAGTAAATATTTTGCGCTACTTCTGATTGAACTTACCCCTTATTCCCTATATCAAATTTATAATATTACTACCATACATAACTATACGTTAACTCGAATAACACATCACTACTTGAACCAATACTAACTGAGGTAGGGAATCCATTTGTGCTACCTGAATAAGGAGTAAAGTAATACCCTCCCATATAATCATCACCAAGGCCAGAATCATAATCATATAAGTAAATAGTATGCTCAGCGGTTACATCAGTTATGTCAATTGAAGATACAGTAAATGTATAATCTTGAGTAGCATCCGCATCTTCTAAATAACCAGATGAATAAAGTTCAGTAGTACCATTATATATCTCAAAATAAATATCTGGACCATCAAAAGAATCCCAATTAGAACCACTACTTTTTGTTGAAGGAAATGCAGTGACTTTAACCCCAGTAATCTTAATTTTAGTAGGTGTAATTTGGTCACTACAATCTGCACCTTTATATCCCTCATCACAATCACAGACACCATTGACACAAGTGCCATTAACGCAAGTAATTGTTGCACAAGGATCATCTACCTCACTACAATCTGCACCAGTATACCCCTCATCACAATCACAAACACCATTAACACAAGTACCATTCACGCAAGTAATATTAGCACATGGATCACTTGATGAAGATGAATTATCATCATCTTTTGAGCAAGAATTAAGGAGCATAAAACATAAACATAACAGAATAAACTTTTCTAAATTTCTTAATGTTTTCATGATTGATAGGTTTTAGGTGAACAAAAAATTTGTTTGATGCACCCTAAAAAACAAGGTGCGACCATTAACGCCAAATAGAAGATATAGGAACTTGCGGTCCCCAATGGACTAAATGACTGGTCACACCTATGAAGGCGGACAGTCATTTCTTCCATTGTATAATATTCGCAAGTTTTATATCTTGGAAATGACGTCTATGCTTTGGCTATGTAGAAAGAACAGTCTTAATCGTAATTTTGCCAAAATTGCGATTAGTGCAATATACAAAAAATTGAAAAGTTCTACAATTGCACAGACCTGTCTAAAAAATATAGAAATCATCATTGCAAAATTGTTGAATTCGTCATTGCTGCGAACGTAGTGAAGCAATCTCCTGCGGTTAATCAAAGTAGGAGCTCACTTCGTTCCTCGTGATGACGAATGATCTTGTGATGAAGGAAATTAAGTGTTAAATGAAAACCAGTACCTTTTTCCTCTCACACAAAAACTTTCTTATTATCGTTATATTAGTAGTGACTTATTATCTATATAGGAAGTAACGAATACACGAATCAACGATTTTACGAATACACGAATAGAGGAAGTGCATGCTAAGTTCTCCCACAAGATATCTTATTATCATCGGTTTTCTTATTGTCTCAGCCCAATTAACGGCTCAGAATCTTAATAATCTAAAGTCTAAAACTGTTCTATTTATTGGCGATTCAGTTAAACTCGATTCTCTTAGTATTATCCCCGGGTCAGTCATTATTCAAAGTACTGATGGTAATATTATTCCTGATTCAGTTTATGAGATAAACTTTTCCAATTCAATTTTTAAATGGGTTCAGAAAATCGAAATAGATTCATTTAAAGTAAGTTATCGGGTTTTACCATATGAATTTGGCCGTCATTTTTATAAAAAACCAACAAGTTTGATAGATAAGAATCAGGAGTACATTGAAAATCCGTTTTATTTTAGTTATAAAAATCAAAGTGAAGAGGATGTTTTCGGGTTAGGAGAGTTAAAAAGAACCGGTAGCATCGCAAGAGGAATTACAATTGGTAACAACCAAGATCTTGTGGTTAATTCACACCTAAACCTTCAGTTAGCTGGAAAATTGAACGATGAAGTAGAGATCATCGCAGCCATTACAGACGAGAATATACCATTTCAACCGGAAGGAAATACGCAACAATTACAGGAATTTGATAAAGTATTCATTCAATTGAAGCATACAAAGGGGTCTATGATTGTAGGTGATTTTGCTGTAAAAAGCCATGGCGGTTATTTCATGAAATTGAACAAGAAAGTTCAAGGAGGGAGCCTTAGCTCAAAAAAATATAAGATTTCACCGAAAGAATACATGAAAACAGCTGCAAGCTATGCTGTTTCTAAAGGGAAATATTCCAAGCAAGAAATTAAAATAGAAGAAGGAAATCAAGGCCCATATCGGTTACTTGGTAACAATGGTGAGACTTTCATAATCGTTTTGTCCGGAACAGAAAGGGTATTTATAGATGGAGAGAAAATGGTACGAGGCGAAGAACATGATTACACTATCAATTACAACACATCTGAAGTAACTTTTACAGCCAATAGATTAATTACCAAAGACAGCAGGGTGGTTATTGAATTTGAATACTCCGATAAAAACTATGTCCGGTCACTTTTGCATTTAAGTAATGATTATGAACGAAATAAGTTGAAGATCAGTTTCAACATGGTTTCTGAGCAGGATAATAAAAACAAACCATTTGAACAGGAAATATCCGATTCACAAAAAGACTTTTTGGATCAAGTTGGAGACAGCCTTCAAAATGCACTTGTTAAAAGCATTGATAGTACCGGGTTTGTTACTGATCGTGTGATGTATCAGCTGGTAGATAGTGTTCATTACGATTCCATTGTTGGTGGATTCATAAGTTATGATTCAGTGTTGGTCTATTCCACGGATCCAAATATTGCATTGTATCAGTCTGCATTTTCTTATGTGGGGACCAATAATGGAAATTACAAACAAAAGATCACTTCTATAAACGGAAGAATATTTGAGTGGGTAGCTCCCGCTGCCGGAATTCTACAAGGTGATTATGAACCCATACAACTGTTGATTACGCCCAAGCAACAACAACTGTATACTTTGGGTGCTCAATACACTTTCTCAAAGAATTCTAATTTGACACTAGAATCTGCGTTAAGCAATACTGATATCAACCAATTTTCTAAAAAACACAACTCAGATGATGTTGGAAAAGCTTTAAAGTTGTCATATACTTTTAGGAGAACTTTAGGTAAAGATAGAGCTGACAGTATCAAAAACTCAAAGAATTGGATATTTCAAACCAAGATGCACGCAGAGTATACAGATAAATATTTCAAGCCCATTGAGAACTACCGACCAATTGAATTTACCCGAGATTGGAACCTAAATGACATTCGGCAGTTGGAAGATGAATTGATAAGTTCGGTCAATGTTGGGCTAAACAAACAAAAAACCGGACATGTAAATTACAAGTTCACCTCATTTAATAAGGGAACTATATATAATGCATATAAGAATTCGATCTTTTCAGATCTTCGATGGAAGAAATTGCATTTTGTAACCAGATCGAGTTTATTGAATGCAACATTAACAAATTCTAAAACTCAATTTATCAGGCCATTGGTTGATGTCTCACGTACATTTAAATATTGGGTTTTTGGTCTAAAGGGAGATTTTGAAGAGAATCGAATTACTGACCTAACAAGTAATCAACTCTCTAACAAAAGTTTTAAATATGATCTCTATAAAATTTATTTCAGAAATAATGATTCATTAAAAAATAAATTTGAATTAGACTATACACAAAGGAAAGATTATGTTCCTGTAAATAATCAATTTAGCTCCACTACACTTGGTAAAACTTTTAATTTTAAAACCGAGTTGGTTAATAACACAAAAAACCAGTTAAGAGTGGGCGCAACTTATCGCGAATTGACGATTTCTGATACAGCACTTTCTTCAATACAACCAGACAAATCATTACTAAGCAGATTTGAATACAATACTTCATTGTCGAAAGGGTTTATTAGGCTAAGAACGTACTATGAACTTGGAACTGGACAGGAGCAAAAGAGATTAATAACTTTTGAAAGGGTCATAGATGGTAGGGGAGTATTTATTTACACGGGTGATGCTAATGAAAATGGTTTTAATGATGTTGAAGAGTATGAGATTGCTCGTGCCGGAGAGCCGGGAGATTATATCAGGATAATTATTCCAACTAACGAATATATTGAATCGTTCACCAATAAATTTTCACAATC
>JAESSM010000114.1 GCA_016764115.1 Bacteroidia bacterium
AAAATATAAAACTGATTATCTCAATGTTTGTTCATTTAAACTTTACGCAGATGGAGCACTTGGATCACGAGGTGCTTGTTTGATAGAATCTTATTCGGATAAACAAGATCATAAAGGTTTTTTATTGAGATCGCAGGAGGAATTGAAAGAAGCGACTCGTGAGATATTTAACAGTGATTTTCAACTTAATACCCATTGCATTGGGGACTCTGCAAATAGAATTATGCTAAATCTTTATGGGAAATATTTGGATGAAAGCAATGATCGCAGATGGAGAATTGAACATGCACAAGTAGTTCATCCCGATGATTTTGGGTTATTTGGCAAGTATAATGTGCTTCCTTCTGTACAGACAACACATGCCACTTCTGATATGTATTGGGCGGATGAAAGACTTGGGTCTGAACGAATAAAAGGAGCATATGCGTATCAAGAATTATTAAAACAAAATGGTATGATTGCCAATGGTAGTGATTTCCCAATCGAAAATATCAATCCGCTTTATGGATTTTACGCTGGTGTTGCAAGAAAAGATCATAAAGGATTCCCTGAAAATGGATTTCGATCAGAGAATTCGTTTACTAGAGAACAAGCGCTAAAAGCCATGACTATTTGGGCTGCCTATGTCAATTTTGAAGATCATGAAAAAGGAAGTATTGAAGAGGGGAAACTTGCTGATTTTGTGATTTTGGAAGATGATATAATGGAAATGGACGAATCGAATATTCCTCTGGCAAAAGTACTTGCTACTTATATTAATGGAGTTAAGGTTTATAATGTAAATGATTTTTAGTTTTGCGAGGGATATCGCAAAATGCGATATCCTAAAACGAAGTAAATGAATAGTACTGCAATAATACCAATAGAAAAGATTGATAGAGCAATCTTGTTTATCAGAGGGCAAAAAGTGATCCTGGATACTGGTATCGCTGAAATATATGGTGTGAAGACCAGTAGGCTTAATGAGCAAGTTAAACGAAATAAGGACAGATTTCCTGCCGATTTTATGTTTCAGTTAACTGACATAGAAAAACAAGAGGTTATCGCAAATTGCGATAACCTCCAAAAGATTAAATTCTCAAGAACAAACCCATATGTGTTTACAGAGCATGGAGCAATTATGCTTGCCAGTGTATTAAATACACCAACAGCAGTTCAAACCAGTGTGTTAATTGTAAGAGCATTTGTCAAATTAAGAGAGCTATTATCAACACATAAGCAATTAGAAAGAAAGTTATTGAATTTAGAATCAAAGTATGACAAGCAATTTAAAGTTGTATTCCAGGCAATCAAAGAATTAATGAGTCAGGAAATGACAAAAAAAGAATGGCAGCAAATTGGATACAAACTGGACCAGGGTAAAAAGAAATAAGCAAAAACAACAACCCACCTTTTGCATGAATGAGATAAAAGAGAACCACCAACTATAACTACTCTTAGCATGCAATTGTAAACTTATTTTAACACAAGATACTTGCGCTATAAGGTGGAATCAAAATTCCGTAGGCCAAAGTACTTGCTACTTATATTAATGGAGTTAAAGTTTATTAAGAACTTTATTGATCGCTTCAGCTTTTAACAAACACTCTTCATATTCACTTTCAATTTCTGAGTTGGCTGTAATTGCACTTCCTACTTGATAAGACAAATATTTTGTGGATTGGTTATAGAGAATACTTCTGATAACAACATTGAAATCAAGGTCTTTATCCGGAGAAATATAACCAACTGCACCTGAAAACAAACCTCTCTTTGTTTCCCCATACTTTTCGATCAGTTCCATTGCCCTTATTTTAGGAGCACCCGTCATTGAGCCCATTGGGAAGGCACTTTTTATTGCATCAACAAAATGAACATCATCTTTAAGCTCACTTGAAACAGTTGATATCATTTGATGAAGTTGATTGAATGTGTAAATTCCATAAAGCTCATCAACCTTTACGCTTCCTTTTTTTGAACTTCTTGAAAGATCATTTCTAACCAGATCAACGATCATCACATTCTCGGCTTTCTCTTTTGCATTTGTCCTAAGAAATTCTTTTTTGATTTCTTCTTCATCTTCTGTTTTTCCTCGACTAATCGTTCCTTTTATTGGCTGGGAGATTAACCTGTTACCTGTTTTCTTGATAAATCGTTCAGGACTGGCACATATCAAATATTTATCATCAATTTTATAAAATGAAGAAAATGGCATGGGTGATAAAGTGTTCAGATCAGTATAAGTTTTGACAGGGTCAATAGTTGCTTGTTCTGAATAGAATTCCTGGCAAAAATTTAACTCATAAATATCTCCCTTAGCAATATGGTCTTTAATATGTCTGACTTTATTGCAATAATCTTGTTTTGAGATCTTTTGTTTGATGTTTAGGTTTTGATCAAAATTTGCAGTTGAGCTCGGATTGTAGTAACAAATAGCATCAAATATTTTATCATTTTCTTCTTGATGCGAATGAATAACTAGTTCCTCGTGTTTTAACTCCAACACAATTTTTGGCGAGAAAAAGTGGAGTTCAGGCATTGACACTTGATCTGCATTATTCGTTTGGAGGTTCTCTACATCATTTTTCAGATCGTAACTCAAAAAACCAAAGAGCCAATGTGAGCTATTTTCACAATAGGCTTTTAGCTCATCAAATGCATCTTTTGTGGCGTCTAGTTTTAGTTCATTAATCTTACCAATTCCCACTAAGGCTTCATAAGTATTCAAATCTGAATTGAAATTGTTGTTATTGAGAAAGCAAAAGGGGTCAAACTGGTTGCTCCAATGAAGTATTTTGTCCTTAAATTCAGAAGGATTATTTAATTGATATGTTTTACTTCGCATCATAATTGGTAACTTGCAAAGTTACATTAACATTTGAATAGCTAATAGATTATAGCCAATAGCTTATTAGTGAATAGGCAATAGTAACGAGTCAACGGATATACTAATACACGATTTTACGAATCACCGAGTCAATGATAGAGAGGTTTAAACAATTTATTGAACAAGAAGATTTATTCAGTTCTGGTGATAGGATACTATTAGCGGTAAGCGGGGGAGTGGATTCTGTAGTGATGGCACATCTTTTTTATCACGCAGGATTTGATTTTGAAATAGCTCATTGCAATTTTAATTTAAGAGGGAAGGAGTCGGATGAAGATGAATTGTTTGTTAAAGGAAATGCTGGTTGTTATGGCAAAAACTTTCATTCAACTAGATTTGATACAGAGCAATTTGCCGATGAGCATAAGTTATCTATTCAGGAAGCAGCTAGAGAATTAAGGTATAGTTGGTTTGCAGAAATTCTTGAGAAAGAAAACTTGCAATATGTAGCTACTGCCCATCATATAAATGACTCTGTTGAGACTGTGATTTATAACTTAGTAAAAGGCACTGGAATTAAAGGATTGCGTGGAATTCCAACGAAAAATGGAACTGTCGTTAGACCGTTACTTTTTGCTACTCGAGATGAGATCTTGAATTATGCTAAAGAAAAAGAATTGACCTATCGGGAGGACAGCTCAAATAAGGAACTAAAGTATAACAGGAATCTGATCAGAAATGAAGTAGTTCCCAAATTAGAACAGATCAACCCATCTTTTATTTCCACATTTTCAGAGAATATTTATCGCTTTAAAGAAGTAGATAAATTATACAATCAAAGAATTGAGCAGCTCAAAAATGAACTAGTAGTAGAAGATGATGGTTGTTGCAAGATCAATATAAAATTATTAAAAAAAATAGATACT
>JAESSM010000238.1 GCA_016764115.1 Bacteroidia bacterium
TCAGAAAATTTACTCCTCTTCTTCTTCAAATCTCAATTCCTGGATAAATACTTATCTCCACTTTGTTTGATGTAAAAATAAGTCCGAAATTCTCGGTTGGTAGTAGTATAGTTTCCTATTGCATACTTAGAGCCTTCAGTAGAAGATCCCTGATGGATTAACTTATATGCTTTTGGTGGATATTTTTCAAAAAAGTCCTTCAAAATCAATTGAGCTTGAGCTTTGCTGTATAGATCTTCATTATCCAATATTGTCAACTCAACATTTGCACTGAAATACTTAGCAACTTCAGTCGCATTTCCTGATTTAATAGCCAATGCTATTTCTGAGTATATATCATCCAAATTTGCCTTTGTATTGCTAAAAGACAAAAATGTAAGTAATATGATCAAAGATAACCTATGTAAATATATCATGATCTATAATTTTACCTATTAAATACAACTATCAATCCAAAATAATTGGTTTGTGAAATTAATCATTCTGAATCAGAATCTAAAACAAACGCAGTTGGAGTTTATTTTTTATTGCTTTCGGAATCAAGATTACTAGCTTGTACTATTACTGAAACCGGAACAAGCCTTTAAATTATTGTTGCGATTATACGCTGAAAGAAAATTTACATGAAGTGTTTTAGAACACCTTAACAGATTTCAACTCTTTGTTGAAGTCCTTACTTTATCCAATATCCCAGTTTTAGACTTAGGGAATTAAGTAAATAGTTTTGCTTAAACAGTTTATCTATACTGAGAAATTTATTATAAGTAACATCATTTTCTTCATCATTTTTATAAAAGATATTAGAGTTAAGATCTTCATCAGTATATTTATAATCATAATTGTTCTTAATCATTCCAGCAACTACCAAATTACATCCTATTTCTGAAAATACTCTTCCTTTAGTAAATTGAATATTTGGCATAACTACAACATAGGAGCCAAAAACATTTGCTTTGTAGTTTGTCGTAGTTAAAGTACCACTCATGCCGTTGTAAAAATACTTTTCATATTTAAATTCATTTTTAAACCCTGTAATCTTAAAACCCAAGTTTGGCTGGCAACTTTGTTGAGTTCTATTTGTTAAATTCTTTGCAAATAATGGAATATTTAAACGATAAAATGCCTGAAATTGCTTGAGAGACTCTGTTGTATATACCGAGTGAAATCTTGAATAATACCAAACCTCTTTGGATATACTTGGGTAAGAAGTACCAATTGCGTGAATCCATCTCTTTTTGTTTTGCAAATTGAATGAAAGAGTATGATAATACTGAACAATATCATAGAAAGAATTATAATAAGGATCCATTCGCAGAGATGTCATTTCACGGGCATAAGGTTGTACCGCATATTCCAACCCCATTGCTAACCCGAATTTATTTTGGGCTTCTGGTTTATTTGAGGGTGAATCACTGTCATTAATCAGAGAAAAACGAGTGCCTAATCCCAATGAAGTGTAGCTCATTACCTTATCCCCATATAATAAATTAAAGCCAGGTTGAACAAGAAATGAGCAATCATTTCTTAATTTAAAGACTATTGGGAATTCGATGGCAAAACTACTACTTAGGCTTATGGGGTAATAATATAAATAATAACTTGAATTTGCATTATTTCTTATCCCTAATGCAGTAGCTAATCCTAATTCAAAGTTTCCACCATTGTATAAAAGATATTCTGTATAAAAAGACAATACCCTATTGATATTATCTGAATGGTAGAGTTCCATAAATGGGTAACCGAAAGAATTAGATGTTTTATACCTATGGTATTCAATACCTAATGCTATCTTGTTCAATCTCTTTAACAATCGAATTTTTAACGGCGTAAAATACCCGCTCAACGATGAGCTATTATAAAAATAGTCAAGATTTGTAACGAAATATCCTCCCGTTAATAAATCAATTTGATTAATAATTTGGAAAGTTTCTTTATCATCATTTTTAGATTCTTTGCTTAAAATTCTTGCTCCGATATTTATACTAAGACTCTTTAACAAATCAACTTCTCTACTATAGTACCCATAAGAATAATTCCAAATCAAATTATAATTAAACCCCACAATAAGATTTAATCTATTTTTGGTTTTGATATGATATTTAATCCCCGGTGCAAATAAGAAATATTTATCCTTGTAATCCCAAGTATACCCTGTTTGCAATTCCGGATTGACAGAAATTTTTTCCTGATTCAAAATTGAATAGGCAATAGATGCGGTAAAGAAAGGAGTTGAATAGAAGAAATATTCATCAAGAGTACTTCGTAACAATCCAAATGAAACGTGCTTTCTTTTATGATGTAAATTGAATCTAATAGAATATGGCCGTATGCCATCTATTATGGGATTTGTATATGAACTATAATATTTTTCTGAAGAATACGCTATACCGGTATTGTAATCAAAAGACGTAGAAAAAGTAGATTTCTCCTCATTTTCCTGCGCTAATAAATTGGAAATGGGGAAACAAAAAAGTAAAAAAAAATTAATCCATCTTTGGTGGGATATTAGCATTTCATTATACAACGAAATTCAAAATTATTTGTTTCGTAAACAATATGAGCAATGTTCTTCTGCAAAAATGAAGACTATATGGCAATTGTTAATTGATAATCTGTGATTGTAAACTATCTTTGCGCCATGAGTAATACAAAGAAAGTCGCTTTGTTAATACTAGATGGCTGGGGGCATGGAACTAATCCTGAAGTGAGTGCAATCGCTCAGGCCGGCACTCCATTTATCGACAGCTTATACCAAAAATATCCAAATGCAGAGCTGAAAACAGATGGCAAAGTTGTGGGACTTCCCGAAGGCCAAATGGGTAACTCTGAAGTTGGTCACATGAATATTGGAGCAGGGCGTATTGTATACCAAGACCTGTTAAAGATCAACAATTCTATTGAGGATGGAGCATTTGAAAAAAACACAGCACTCCAGAATACATTTACTTATATCAAAGAAAATAATAAGTCCCTACATTTAATTGGACTGGTATCTGATGGAGGAGTTCATTCATCATTTGAACATTTGAAAACCATTTGCACCATTGCTCAGAAAGCGGACGTTAATAATCTTTTTATTCATGCTTTTACTGACGGCCGAGATACAAGCCCAACAGGTGGAAAGACTTATTTGATGGAACTTCAATCACATTTGGAAAATTCCACAGGTAAAATCGCTTCAATTATTGGCAGATATTATGCAATGGACCGCGACCAACGCTGGGAAAGAACTAAGTTAGCTTATGATCTACTTGCGAACGGAGAAGGAAAATCCTTTAAGAATCTTTCAGATGCAGTTCAAGCATCTTATGATGAGGGAGTTACTGATGAATTCATTAAGCCAATCGTAATTTCCAATGGCAATGATCAACCATTAGCAACTATTAAAGAAGGCGATGCAGTGCTTTGCTTTAATTACAGACCAGATAGGATGCGTCAAATAACAAAAGTATTAACCCAAGAAGATCTTCCGGATCATGGTATGAATACTCTTGATCTTCATTATTCTGCAATGACAGAATATGATAGTAGTTTTCAAAACATTAATTTATTATTTGAAGATAAAGATCTTACAAATACACTTGGTGAAATAGTTGCGAATAATGGTAAGAAACAAATTCGAATCGCGGAAACAGAAAAATATCCTCATGTAACCTATTTCTTTTCAGGAGGAAGAGAAACTCCATTTGAAGGGGAAAACAGGATAATGTGTCCATCTCCTAAAGTTCCTACATATGATCTTCAACCTGAAATGAGTGCTCAGGATATAACCAATGCCATTATTCCTGAAATTGAAAAAGGTGAAGTGGATTTTATTTGCCTGAATTTTGCCAATCCTGATATGGTAGGCCATACTGGGGTTTTCGAAGCTGTAAAGAAAGGAGTTGAAACAGTTGATAACTGCACTAAACAAGTTGTTGAAGCTGGTATTCAAAATAACTACTCATTCATTATTATCGCTGATCACGGTAATGCTGATTATATGGTCAATGATGATGGCTCACCACATACCGCACACACCTTAAATTTGGTTCCAATCTTTTTAATTGATGTTGATCATAAAGATCAAATAAAAAATGGCAAATTGGCTGATGTTGCTCCTACCATTTTAAGACTAATGGATATTGAAACCCCTTCTGAAATGACCGGAGATGTTCTTATATAATTATGCATTTGAATATCAATAGATCTTTACTGTATATTTTTCTACTGCTGATATTGGCTTGTAGTTCTAAACAAGAACAACCCAACAATAAATTAGTTTATTTTGATACTGAGAAATATTTTAACGAACAAATAAGTCTATTAGCTGTCGGCAATTACAGGATGGACAAAACTGTACATCACAATGATGAAAATGAAAGTAAGAGTTTTGAATTAGTAGATTGGAGTAAAGAGCTGAATATTTTCAGAGATTATAACATCAATAAAACATCCCTTATAGGGAAATATGCTATTGATACGGTTATTGATCATAAAATCAAGACGATTCAATATTTTACAACAGATTCAGCTCTCACTCTTAAACAACTTTCAATAGTATTTGATAATGATATCATAGTGGAGCTATCATTCAAAAATTCATCGGATAATTTCCTTTATAATAGCCACCAGGAACTAACTTATTTTCCGTTAAAAGGCTACAAGGTTTCCGGTAAACAAAAAACAGCCACAGGACAAATAATTGATTATTCAATTGAAGCAATTATTTCTAAATAAGATCAACTACAAATCGCAATTATTCGGTTTATTCGTGTGTGTAGCTTTATTTGCTTGCAAAACTCAAAAACCAATCAAATCAGAAACTGAGAAAATCCAATCTACAACTACTGAAGTAAAGCTTATTGGTATTTTAGAAGAAGAACTCTATTTTCCTCCCCCATGTGAGGATGTCTATCATGCCATTGTATATAAGTATAAAGTCAAACAAGTAATTGAAGGAAATTATAAGAATGATTATATACTCATCAAGCAGCCCTGTCCTGAACTAAAAGGAGAAGATTTTTTTGTTTCAAAACGAGAATACGTAATATATGCCAACACAAACAAGAGAGATAATATCAAGTGGCAAACGTATAATTACTATATGAGTTCAGAGCTTCCTAAATACTGGGCGATTTCAATTACTAAAAATACGGACTAGGAATCTTGATATAGTACAAATTCCCAAAACATTCTAAACAAAATTAATGAGTGGAAAGAACTTCCCATTTCAGATTATAACATTGGCGTTATTTATTGGACTGATAGTCCCTGTTGCTATACAGGACGGTATGTTCATGGATGGATTAATTTATGCCTGTGTTGCAAAAAATCTGGCAAATGGTCTCGGGACTTTCTGGGACCCCTATTTCAGCGCATCATTCAATACATCATTCCACGAACAACCTCCACTCTTTTTCGGACTTGAATCTATCTTTTTCAGATTATTTGGTGATAGTATTTATGTTGAACGATTGTTTTCCCTGTTAATGGGATGCATCACTGCATACTTCATCCATTTGATATGGAAACTAGTTCATAGATCAGATACTGATATACAACAAGTAAGTTGGTTCCCAATTCTATTATGGACCATTACCCCGGTTTGTTTTTGGGGGTATGCGCAGAATGTCGAAGAAACAATAATGGGCGCTTTCGTTGCAGGATCGGTTTACTTCATATTACA